>NZ_JBHWJY010000082.1:8639-37851 GCF_042731135.1 Streptomyces sp. NPDC059874 | reverse complement strand
GGCCACACAATGTGTGGCGGGCCCCTCGGCGTTTCCGTGCCGGCGCCCGCAGACTACGCGGACTTGCGGCTGTCCCGCGGATGCACGGCAATGTTCATGGCGCCGGACCGAAGGACCGCAAGCCTTTCGGCCAGCACTTCCTCCAGCTCCTCGCGGGTGCGCCGCTCCATGAGCATGTCCCAGTGCGTTCGCGCAGGCTTGCCCTTCTTCTCTTCGGGCCCGTCCCCGTCCACCAGGAGTGCCATGGCGCCGCACGCCTTGCACTCCCACTCCGGCGGAATTTCTGCCTCAACCGAGAACGGCATCTCAAATCGATGTCCGTTCTGGCATGCGTACTCCACCGCCTGGCGCGGGGCCAGATCGATGCCGCGGTCCGTCTCGTAGCTGGTAACCACGAGGCGCGTACCGCGGAGAGCTCGCTCACTCATGAATCGTGCCTCCCGGGCTTGTCGCCCACAGGACAGGTGTCGCTGTCGTCGTCATCCGGTCAACGTCCGGTCGGCGGTATAGATTCCCGCTCCGGGTCGTGCGTCGCCCGTCGTGCCGCCCCTTGTTGTACCCACCAATGCCCGTTTTGTCACATCTGGCAGCAGATGTCACCCAACGTCTACACTTCTTATGCGCGCAGTAACGGTCCGCCTGGCAGGCCAAAGGCGTACACTACCGGCCCTTTGCTTGAACGTCTAAATTCGTTCGGAATTCGCTCGTGGATCCGGGCCGGGCACGCTCACGGACCGCCGTCAGATCCGTTCGGGTACAGGATTGCCTGCCGCCTCCACGGCGCGCCGCACCGGCACCCTCGCGAGCAGCACGAAACCCAGTGCGAAGAAGACCACCAACGAGATGATCGCGTCCCGGTAGCTGCCCGTGAGCTGGTACGTCAGGCCGAAGACGAGCGGTCCGACCCAGCTCAGCCCGCGGTCGCTCATCTCGTACGCCGAGAAGTACTCGGCCTCCTTGCCCGCCGGCACCAGGTGCGAGAACAGCGAGCGGGACAGCGCCTGGCTGCCGCCCAGCACCAGCCCGATCATCGCGGCGAGTGCGAAGAACCACACCGGGGTCCGGGCCGGCAGGAAGTAGCCGACCGCCAGCGTCAGCGCCCACGCGGCCAGCGAACCCAGGATCGTCCGCTTCGCTCCGTACACCCGCGCCAGCCGCCCCATCGCCAGCGCGCCCGCCACCGCCAGGACCTGCACGAGCAGCACCGCGCCGATCAGCGTGGACTGCTCCAGCTGCAGCTCCTCCGAGCCGTAGATCGAGGCCTGGGAGATCACGGTCTGCACGCCGTCGTTGTAGATCAGGTACGCGAGCAGGAAGGACAGGGTCAGCGGATAGCGCCGCATGTCCTTGAAGGTGGCCACCAGCTGCTTCCAGCCGCTGACGGCCGGCGCCGAGCCCGCTTCCCGGACCACCGCCCGGTCCCGCAGCCGGCGCAGCGGGATCAGCGCGAAGGCTCCCCACCACAGGCCCGCCGAGGCCAGGCAGATCCGTACGGCCTCGCCCTCGGAGAGTCCGAAGGAGTCGTGGCCCTGGAAGAGCACCAGGTTCACCACGAGCATCACCGAGCCGGCGGTGTAGCCGAAGGCCCAGCCCCGCGAGGAGACCGTGTCCCGCTCGTCCGGGGTGGAGATCTGCGGCAGGTAGGCGTTGTAGAGGACCATCGAGACGGACAGCGAGGCGTTCGCGACGATCAGCAGCAGTCCGCCCAGCAGGTAGCGCTCGCCGCCCAGGAAGAACATTCCGGCCGTCGCCGCGGCACCCGTGTACGCGGCCACCGCCAGCAGCGGCTTCTTGCGGCCGGTCCGGTCCGCGACCGCCCCGGCCAGCGGCATCAGCAGGACGGCCAGGATCACCGAGGCCGAGACCGTGTAGGCGAAGAAGGACCCCGCCCGCACCGGGATGCCCAGCGGGTGCACGAAGCCCTCGGCGTCGGCGGCGGCCTTCGCGATCGAGGTCAGGTACGGCCCGAGGAACACCGTGAGCACGCTCGCCGAGTACACGGACACGGCGAAGTCGTAGAAGTACCAACCGCGCTGTTCGCGCTTGCGCGCGGCCGTCGCGGTCGCCGTGTCCGTGGCGGCCGATCTGCCGTCCTCGGCCCCGGATTCCGCTTCGTCTTCAGTGTGCGCACTCATCGGTGCCCCCTCGCTGGTCCCCGTACCGCACGGCCCGCAGGAGCCCGCGCGGGCACCCGCGACCGTGTCAGGCCCAGGCCCCGCGCCGGTCCAGCACCGTGCGCAAGATGTCGATCCGGTCGGTCATGATGCCATCCACTCCCAGGTCGAGGAGAGCCTCCATGCGTTCCGGTTCGTTCACGGTCCACACGTGCACCTGGAGACCCCGTTCGTGCGCGGTGCGTACGAACCTCCGGTCGACCACGCGGATGCCCGACTGGGTCTCCGGCACCTGAGCGGCCACCGCCCCCACCCGCAGCGCGGCGGGGATCGCGAACGAGCGCAGCCGCAGGCCGAGCACCCCGCGCACGCCGTACGAGGTCGCCAGCCGGGGGCCGGCGATCTTCTGCGCCCGGGCCACCCGGCTCTCCGAGAAGGAGCCCACGCAGACCCGGTCCCAGACGCCCGCCCGCGCGATCAGATTGACCAGCGGGTGCAGGGCGGACTCCGCCTTGACGTCGATGTTCCAGCGGGCGTCGGGGAACTCCTCCAGCAGCTCCTCGAACAGTGGAAGGGGCTCGGTGCCCCCCACCCGGACCTCACGGATCCGCTTCCAGGGCAGCTCGGCGATCCGGCCCTGCCCGTCGGTGACCCGGTCCAGCGTGGAGTCGTGGAAGGCGACGAGCTTCCCGTCGGCCGTGGCGTGCACATCGGTCTCGAAGTACCGGTAGCCCGCGTCGGCGGCCCGGCGGAAGGCCGCGGCGGTGTTCTCCAGTCCGTCCGCGGCACCTCCCCGGTGGGCGAAGGGGATCGGAGCCGGGTGGTCCAGATACGGATGGCGAAGGCGTACGTGCGTCACGCGCGCAGTATCCCTCTTCCGGGCCGCCGACCGGTGACCGGAAGGCGTCGGGCGGTCGACGACCAGTCCCCCCGCCGCTGGTGCGGGTGGACTGGTACGTGACAGTCTGGATCCGCACTTCCCAATCCAATCCCGGCCCAGACGGACCTGGCCGGGGCCAATCCGATGAAGGTGGACCGGACGCATGGCCGAATGGACCTCAGCGGTCGGTGCCGCACAGCTCGCCCGTCTCATCACCTCGCAGCAGGAGCGGACCGCCGTACAGGGCGCCCGCAAACTGCCCGCGTACCGCACCCTCGCCGACGGGATCCGGCTGCTCGTCCTCGAAGGCCGCGTCCCGGTCGCCGCCCGGCTGCCCGCCGAGCGGGAGCTGGCCGGCTCCCTCTCCCTCAGCCGCACCACCGTCGCCGCCGCGTACGAGGCCCTGCGCGGGGAGGGCTTCCTGGAGTCCCGCCGGGGGGCCGGCAGCTGGACCTCCGTCCCCGCCGGGAACCCGCTGCCCGCCCGCGGGCTGGAACCGCTGCCGCCCGAGTCCCTCGGCTCCATGATCGACCTCGGCTGCGCCGCCCTTCCGGCCCCCGAGCCCTGGCTGACCAAAGCCGTCCAGGGCGCCCTGGAGGAGCTGCCGCCGTACGCGCACACCCACGGGGACTACCCGGCGGGCCTGCCCGCCCTGCGCCGGATGCTCGCCGACCGCTACACCGAGCAGGGCATCCCCACCATGCCCGAGCAGATCATGGTCACCACCGGGGCGATGGGCGCCATCGACGCCATCTGCAGCCTCTTCGCCGGGCGCGGGGAGCGGATCGCCGTCGAGTCCCCCTCCTACGCCAACATCCTCCAGCTGATGCGCGCCGCAGGGGTCCGCCTCGTACCCGTCGCCATGGCCGACGGGCTGGCGGGCTGGGACATGGACGTCTGGCGCCAGGTGCTGCGCGACTCGGCCCCCCGCCTCGCGTACGTCGTCGCCGACTTCCACAACCCGACCGGAGCCCTGGCCTCGGAGGAGCAGCGCCGGGCCATGGTGGAGGCGGCCCGGGCGGCCGGCACCGTCCTCGTCGCCGACGAGACCATGCTGGAACTCAAGCTGGACCCCGATCTGGAGATGCCCCGCCCGGTCTGCTCCTTCGACCCGGCCGGCTCCACCGTGATCACCGTGGGCTCGGCCAGCAAGGCCTTCTGGGCGGGCATGCGGATCGGCTGGGTCCGCGCGGCCCCCGACGTCATCCGCAGCCTGGTCGCGGCGCGCGCGTACGCCGACCTGGGCACGCCCGTGCTGGAGCAGCTCGCGGTGAACTGGCTGATGCGGACCGGCGGCTGGCAGGAGGCCGTCGGAATCCGCCGCGACCAGGCGCGCGAGAACCGCGACGCCCTGGTCGCGGCGGTCCGCCGGGAGCTGCCGGACTGGGAGTTCGAGGTTCCGCAGGGCGGCCTGACCCTCTGGGCCCGCGCGGGCGGCCTCTCCGGATCCCGCCTGGCCGAAGTCGGCGAACGGGTCGGCGTACGGGTCCCCTCGGGCCCCCGCTTCGGAGTGGACGGCGCCTTCGAGGGCTACGTCCGGCTCCCCTTCACGGTGGGCGGCCCGGTGGCCGAGGAGGCCGCCACCCGCCTGGCCGCGGCAGCCCGCCTGGTCGGCACGGGAGCCGCGGGCAGCGGCTCGGAACCCCCGCGCACGTTCGTGGCGTGACCCCAGGGCCCGGTGCCCACGCGTCGCGACCCAGGGGCCGGTGCCCATGCGTCGCGACCCAGGGGCCGGGGACGGGCGGGGGTGCTGTCCGGGACGTAAAACGTGATTTGTTGGCGCGGCAGCAGCCCGCATCGACGCAGCCGGGACAGGGCGCCATAAATCATGAGTCCCGGACAGCACCCCCGCCCGGCCCCGGCCCCGCCCTCACGCCCCCGCCCGGCACCGGCGCCGCCGCCCTCACGGCGCCGCCAGGCACCGGCCCCGCCCTCACGGCCCCGCCCAGGGCTACGGTGCCTCGGCCGCCACCTCCGGTAGTTCCGAGGCGTCGACGGCCTGCCCCTGCGCAGGCGGCTGCCCTTGGAGCGGCTTGGTCAGCGTGACGCGGGCCCGGCCGTCACCGCCCGGGCCCGGCGCGAGCCGCTCCGGCAGCAGCTCCAGTACCGCCTGGCGGTGCGCCGGATGCGTCGCGTCGTCGTACGGGTCCGGGGTGGCCGGCACCTGGAGCCGGTGCACCGGGCCGGTCCCGAGCCGGGCGTACCCCCGCCCCGGCGGTACCTGCGCGGGGGGCGTGGTGTGCGGCGGCAGGCCCAGTACGTCGGCGATCTGCTGGATGGAGGCGGGCCCGAGCACGATCCGGGCCCGGGTGTGCTGCCAGACCGCGTCGTGCAGCAGCTCCAGGTGGTCGAACTGCTCGGCCACCACCACCATGACGTGCGCGGCCCGGCCGTGCCGCAGCGGCACCTGGAGCTGGGCCAGCGGGTCGGGGAGTCCTTCGGCGGCCGCGAGGTGCCCCGGCACGCTCGGCTGGTCCAGCAGGATCCACAGCGGCCGCCGGGTGTCCTCGGGCGCGGGGCGCCCGGCCTCCCGGGCCCGGTGGGTGGCCACCAGCCGCCGCTCGGTCTCCTGGGCGGCCCATTCCAGGGTGGCCAGCGCCCCGGTGGGCCCCGCTTCCACGGCCAGGACGCCGGCGCGGCCGGACAGGCAGGAGTACTCGCCGCTGCCGCCGCCGTCGATGATCAGTACGTCGCCGCCGTGTCGCAGGGCCTGCAGCGTGACGGAGCGCAGCAGCGTGGTGGTGCCGCTGCCGGGCTGGCCGACGGCCAGCAGGTGGGGCTCGGTTGAGCGGAGGCCGGTCCGCCAGATCACCGGCGGCACGTCCCGCGGCTCGTCGCCGTCCAGGACGGGCAGGGTGCGCTGCACGCTCCCGGCGTCGGTGAAGCCGAGCACGGTCTCCCCGGGGGAGGTCACGAAAGGCTGGGCGGCGATACCCGTCGGCAGCGCCGCCAGCACGCGCAGGTCGAGCTGGTTGCCCTCCTCGTCCCAGTCGAAGAGATACTCCCGTCCGCGCCCGGACTTGGCGTGCAGCAGTGCCTCGATCCGGGCCCGCGAAGTGGCCTCGCCATCGGTGAAGTAGGCCGGGTAGCGGATGTGGAGCCGGGTGACGCGGCCCGCCTCGTCGAACTCGTAGCCGCTGAAGGCCTTGTCCCAGTCCCCGCCGTGGGCGAAGAGCGGACTCGGGTCCTCCGGGATGGAGAAGTACGGCACGAGGGCTTCGTAGAGGGAGCCGAGCCGTTCGGTCTCGGCCTCGCTGGGCCCGGTCTTCACCGGGTTGCGGTCGCGTCCCTGCCAGGCCGCCGCCGCCATGAGGGTGATCAGGGCGAGGAGGGGGCCGTAGGGGACGAGCGCGACCACGAGGACGCAGGCTGCCCCGAAGAACAGCGCGGGACCACGCTTGTCCTTGGGGGTCTCGGACCATTTGCGCCGCCCGGCCGAGGCCAGGATGCGCAGGCCGCGTCCGATGGTGAGGAGCGGATGGAGGACGTCCGTGGCACTGTCGGCGGCCGTGCGAGCGAAGTCGCGGCCCCGGGCCAGCGACGCGGTGCCGCTGCTGAGGATGCGGGGAAGTGGGCGCCGGGCCACGGGCGTCTCCTGGAGTTGTGGTGTGACGTGTGTTTCGGGTGTTGCTCGTGGTGCCGTGCGGTGGCCGGGCTAGAGCTTGATCCCGCCGAGCAGGCTCGCGAGGCTCGCCGTACTCGCCGTGATGCTCGGCGCGATGGCGGAACCGGCGAGGAAGAAGCCGAAGAGCGAGCAGACGAACGCGTGCGTCAGCTTCATCCCGTCCTTCTTGAAGAACAGGAAGCAGATGATGCCCAGCAGTACGACGCCTGAGATGGACAGGACCATGAGTGGTTCTCCTGGTTGGTGGGGACAGTCACCATCAGTTCTTCCAGGCTCACAGGAAGTATCAATGCGACAAAAGGTGCATACGGGTGAATCGAGCGGTTTTTCACTTGACCGGCTCACCCTGGCTGGCGCGTCCGGCGTGAAGGGGCTCGAGAGTGATCATTGCCTCGGCCTGAGCCGTACATGTGCAGGTCCGGGCGCTACTCTGACGATTCACCCGTACGGACGCAGTGCCGTGCACCCCCCTGCCCGCACGGCCCGGGGAAGCTTCATGCCAGCAGCGAGTGAAAGGCGGTACGCACGATGAACGAGCAGCCCGAAGGCACCTCCCCCGGCGCCCCCGACGAGGACGTCATCGAACTGGCCACCAAGATCTTCGACCTCGCCCGTCAGGGTGAGACCGCGCAGCTCACCGCCTACCTCGAAGCGGGCGTCCCGGCGAACCTCACCAACGACCGCGGCGACACCCTCGTCATGTTGGCCGCCTACCACGGCCACGCGGAGACCGTCACGGCCCTGCTGACCCGCGGCGCCGAGGCCGACCGGGCCAACGACCGCGGCCAGACCCCGCTCGCCGGAGCCGTCTTCAAGGGCGAGGAGGCCGTCATCCGCGCCCTGCTCGCCGGCGGGGCCGACCCGAACGCCGGAACCCCCTCCGCCGTGGACACCGCGCGCATGTTCGCGAAGGCCGACCTGCTGGAACTCTTCGGAGCCAAGTAGTCCGCTTTTTGCCGGGTCATGGCCGCCACAGACCTCACAGGTTGGTCACGGCGGCCGTAAATGTGGTCGCGGCGCACAAACCGGCTGGGTCATCATGGCGTCGGATTCGATTCGCGAGCACGGGGGACGGGCAGGACGGCAGGACGCGAAGGGTGTCCCGGCCGGGTCCGGCCGCCATGGTCACGAAGCACCGACGAGAGTGAGAAGGCAATGGTCTACATCGAGCGGAACACGACGGCGAACGCCCTCACATGCTGTTACGCGGCCCTGTGAATCCCGATTCCCGGTTGCGTCCCCAGCTTGATTTGAGGCCATTCCCATGTTCGAACCAGTCATAGCGCCGAGCGGCACCCTGCTCGGGCTCCTCCAGCGCGGCCGCGGCGACGGCACGCTGCACGCACTCGCGGCGCCCAGGGGCGAGGCCCTCGCGGCACTCAACCAGTGTGTGCTCCGCGATCCGCGCCAGGACTGGCAGGTCGAGAACCGCTCCCTGTACTACGCCAGGCTCTACCTGGATCTCGACGGCCCCCTCGGCGAGATCGAGAGCCACCTCTTCAGCGCCGACGACCTCGTGGACGAGGAGGACCACCGGACCGGCCTCGCCCTGTCCGTCCTGGGCCACCTGGCCTCGTACGGTCGCGACGACGCGCTCATGTTGCTGCGGCGCTACGCCGCCTCCGGCGCGAACTGGGCCTGGGCCCTCGACGAGCTCGCCCTGCGCGACGACGACGAGGGACTGCGCTCACTGGGCGCGTCGGTCCTCGCCCGCTTCCCCGCCACGGCGGAGGGCGAGGCGCGGCTGGCCGCCGCCGTCCGCGACGCCTACGAGCCCCGGCCCTGGTGCCTGTGGGAAGAGTCGCCGTCGTACGGGGAGCGCTTGCGCGCCGCCCGGCAGCAGGGCTCCTTCGACCGCTGGCAGCGCCAGCTGACCCCGAGCGGGCCCAGGCCGGGCTGGGGGGTCCAAGCGGTCTTCGACTGGGCCGCCGACGGCCTGCGCCGCGGCACGCCGCTGCACGTGCCCGCCGCCCGCTGCCTGGCCGCCGTGGCCCAGCCCGAGGACCGCCCCGCGGTCTTCGCGGCCGCCGCCGGCGCCAACGGCGAGGCCGCCCGCGCCACCGCCCTGCACCACCTGGTCCTCGCCGAACCGGACAACCCGGCCGTACTGGACCTCATCGAAGCCGCCGCGGACGAGCCCGCCGTGGCCGCCTACGAGCGCATGTGCGGCCCCGAGGCCGTCGAACGGGCCCGGCGCTGGATCCACCGCCCCGACGCCCTCGGAGCGGCCGCCGCGGCCATCCTGGCGACCCGCGGCGGAGCCGAGGACGCCGAGCTCGTCCTGGGCGCGCTCCGCTCCACGGTCCGCGGCTCGGGCCCCGACACCCAGCGGCTCTTCGCCCTGGTGGACGGCGCCGGACGGCTCGCGATCGGCTGCGCGGCGCCCGTACTGCGCCACGTCTACCGGGAGACCGCCTCCTCCCACCTGCGCGGCCGGGCCGCCCAGGCCCTGGCCAACACGGACCCCACGTTCGCGGCGGGCTTCGCCGTCGAATGCCTGTGGGACTGCGAGGAGACCACCCGTGAGGTGGCCGCCCGCCACGCCGAGACGGCCGACGCCCGCGTGGCGCCCCGGCTGCGCCGCCTGGCGGCGGACCCGGCCGAGGAAGAGGACGTACAGTCCGCCGTACGGAGCCGGATCGCTCCGGAGTCAGCCGTGTAGGGCGCGCGTGACGGGCAGGCCGGTCACGGACGGGGGACACGCCCGTGACCGATGCGATGCCCCGGCGCCGGGCCGGGCCGACGGGGCCGACCGCTCCACCGGCCCGACTGCCTGATCGGGCCGACCGTCTCGTCAGGCGGCTGATCGATCGAGCCACCACTTCACGAGGCCGGTCGCCATCAGCTTGGCCGCCCCCCGGGTCACTGCCCTACCGGGTCGGCGGCTCTCGGGCCGCTGCCCCACCAGGCCGGTCGCTCGGGTCGGCCGCTCTCGGGCCGACCGCTCCACCGGGGCGATTTCCCTCCGGCCACCGCTCACGAGGCCGAGCCGTTTTCTCAGGCCCTGGTGAACCTCACCGGAACCCCCGGCCGCGCCTGCGCCGCCGAGTCCAGGGCCGGGCCCGGCGGGACCACACCCACCACCGGGTAGCCGCCCGTCACCGGGTGGTCGGCCAGGAACACCACCGGCAGGCCGTCCGGCGGAACCTGCACCGCCCCCAGCACCATCCCCTCGCTCGGGAGCTCGCCGGCCCGGGCGCGGACCAGCGGGGAACCCGCCTCCGTGCGCAGGCCGATGCGGTTGGACATCGCCGACACCCGGAACACCGCTCGCCACAGCCCGGCGAGCGAGGCATCGGTGAACCAGTCGGCCCGCGGCCCGACCCGGAGCGGGAGCAGCAACTCCGAAGGGGCCCCCGGCAGCCCGTGTACGTCCGCGCCCGTCACCGGATCGGGGCCCGCGGCGCCCACCGGCAGCAGGGTCCCCGCCGACAGGACGGGCGGGCCCAAGCCCGACAGCAGGTCCGTCGAGCGGCTGCCCAGCACCGGCGGGACGGCCAGCCCGCCCCGCACCGCGACATAGCTGCGCAGCCCGGATTCCGCCCGGCCCACCTCCAGCTCCGCCCCCGGCGACAGCCGCACCGGCGCCCCCCAGGCCACCGGGCGCCCGGACACCCGTACGGAACACGGCGCGCCCGTGACCGCCACAGTCGTCGCGGCCGCCGCCCGCAGCGCGACCCCGTCCAGGGTGGTCTCCAACACCGCCGCGTCCGGCGGATTGCCGAGCAGCCGGTTGGCCAGCGCGTACGCCCCCGTGTCGAGCGCGCCGGAGCGGGGGACCCCCAGGTGCGCGTAGCCCGGGCGGCCCCGGTCCTGGACCGTGGTCAGCGCCCCCGGCCGGATCACCAACAGCCCGCTCATCCGGACACCTCCGTGAACCGCACCCGTACCCCCGGCGCGAACAGGGCCGCCGGTTCCCGCTCCGGGTCCCAGAGCACCGCCTCCGTGGAACCGATCAGCTGCCAGCCGCCGGGAGAGGAGCGCGGGTACACCCCCGCGTACTCCCCGGCCAGGGCCAGCGAGCCCGCGGGCACGGCGGGCCGGGGGGTGTCCCGGCGGGGCAAGTGGAACCGTTCGGGCAGGCCGGTCAGGTAGCCGAAGCCGGGGGCGAACCCGCAGAAGGCCACCCGGAACTCGGTGGCGCCGACGATGCCCGGCACCTCCCCGGGAGCCACCCCCCACAGTCGGGCCACGTCCGCCAGGTCCGGCCCGTCGTACCGCACCGGCACCGTGACCAGCGGCCCCTGCGAGGGTGCGAGCGGCGGCACCTCCCACCGCGCGATCCGTGCGCCGAGTGCGGCCGGCTCCCGTACGCCGTCCAGCAGCACGGTCCGAGCCGCGGGCACCAGGTCGCGTACGGGGCCCAGCTCGCCCGCGTCCCGGCGGCGCAGCAGCTCGGCGTGCAGCGCGGCGACCTCCGCCGCCGAGTCCAGTTCGATCAGCAGCGCCTCGCCGCCCACCACCAGGCTCCTCACGCGAACGCCTCCACCCGCACCCCGGCCGAGCCCAGCGCCTCCCGGACCCGCAGGGCCAGGCCCGCGGCCCCAGGGGTGTCCCCGTGCAGGCACAGCGAGCGCGCGGCCACGGGCACCAGCGAGCCGTCGACGGCCACTGCCGAGCCCTCGGCCGCCATCCGGACGGCCCGCACCACCACCGCCTCCGGGTGGTGCAGCACGGCCCCCGGCTCGCCGCGCGGCACCAGCGTCCCGGCCGGCGTGTAGGCCCGGTCGGCGAAGGCCTCCGGCACGGGAGCCAGCCCGGCCTCCTCCGCGGCGGCGAGCAGCAGAGACCCGGGCAGCCCCAGCACAGGCAGGCCCCCGGTGGCGCCGGCCCCGGCCGCGAGCCGGACGCCGGCGACCACGGCGGCCGCCTGGTCGGCGTCGTACACGGTGCGGTTGTAGAGCGCGCCGTGCGGTTTCACGTACGACACCCGGGAGCCGGCCGCCCGCGCGAAGACCTCCAACGCCCCGATCTGGTAGGCCACCTCGTCGGCGAGCTCGCCGGCCGGCACGTCCATGGAGCGCCGCCCGAAGCCCGCCAGGTCGCGGTAGGACACCTGGGCGCCGATCCGTACGCCCCGGGCGGCGGCCAGTTCGCAGACCCGGCGCATGATGGACGGGTCCCCGGCGTGGAAGCCGCAGGCGACGTTGGCGCTCGTGACGACGGACAGCAGGGCCTCGTCGTCGGTGAGCGTCCAGCGTCCGAAACCCTCACCGAGGTCGGCGTTGAGGTCGATCACGGGAGCTGATGCGATCATGGAAGCCATGCGCCGAGGGTAGAACAGCCGGCGGGGCGGGCAGCCGGGGACGATGCGAGCCGTCGGAACCCCGAACCGTCCGGACCGTGCGAACCTCGAACCGTCCGGACCGTGCGAACCTCGAACCGTCCGGACCGTGCGAACCTCGAACCCTCCGGACCGTGCGGACCGTGCGAACCCCGAACCTTCCGGCCGATCCGGCCGAACCCACGCGTTTGGGATGTTGTCAGGGTCAGCGCCTAGTCTTTGTCCGTGACTCTCCCTGCCCCGGCGAAGACCCTTCCGTCCCCGGCGCCGGGCCCGGCCGCCGACGAGGGCCTGGCCCGGCGGCTGCGCGCCCTCGCCTGCACCGCCCCGCTGCACGACCTCGACGTACGCAAGGCCAATCTGGCCGGCGAGTACGGGGTCTACGCGATGGCGGAGGTGGCGCTGTCCGCGATCGACCTGGTCACCCTGAACATGGACTTCGACACCGGCGCCGACCACGAGCAGATAGTGGCCCGGCTGCTGCCGCGCGTCGCCGCCCAGGCCCCGGCCCGCCCGGCGGCCGAGCACGAGCGGGTGGCCCGCTGGGTGCTGGAGAACCTGATCAACGTCGGCAGCGTGGACCGCGGCTTCCGCGCGATCTACGGCACGTTCGGCCCGGACGGGGTCTACGTCCGCCGGGACTACGACTTCAAGCTGATCGAAGAGGTCCCCGGCCACGGCGGCGCGGTCTACCTTCGCACGACGGACGAGGCCGTCAACGTACTCGTCGGCGCCCTCGACACCGACGTCACCAGCGCGCAGATCGCGGCCGAGGTGAAGCTGGAGGTGCTGATCAGCCGGGGCCGGCTGGCGGACGCCCAACTCGCCGCCGAGCAGGCTCGGTACCGGACCGTGCAGTACGCGGAAACCCTGCGCCGTACGTTGGACGCGACGCGGCGAAACGTCCGGGCGGTGGACTGGCTCCAGTCCGTCCCCGACATGATCGAGGAGGCCCTCGATCACGTCGCCGACCGCTACCGCCACGAGAACGCGATCCTCACCAACATCCGCAAGGCGCGCGACGAGGCGGAGGAGCCCGACAACAAGCGGCGCGCCGCCGAGCTCGTCGACATCGTCAAGGACTGCATCCGCCGGCACACGCAGCTCCAGTCCAGGCTGCTGGACGCCGGCCCGCTCTTCCGCGCCGAGCAGGACCGCCAGGCCTTCGCCGCGCCCGCGCCGCGCTCCGGCATCGACCTGTACGGGCAGCTCGTGGCCCCGATCCTGCCGCTGCCGGTGGCCAGGGCCCGCCGGGTCACCGACGCCTTCTTCGCGTCCGGCGCGGGCCTGCGCACCCCCGTCTCGGTGCGGGTGGGGGACCTGGTCGACATCCTCCTCACCCCGCCGGTCGAGCGGGAACACCTCGGCGTGGAGATGCCCGAACCGGACCTCATCGCCACCCCGGACGACAGCCGGTTCAGCGAGGAGCAGCTCGCCGCCGCGACCCGGCTCCTGGACCTGCCGCACGACGCGCCGCGCCGACTGTCCGGCCTGCTGGCGGAAGCCCGTCGCAGCGATCCGGACCTGCCGTACCTGGTGGCCCTGCTGGCCGTTCACGCGGCGAGCCCGGCCGTCGGCACGGCGTACCGCCAGGGCGAGGAGCGGCTGCTCTTCGCGGTGGACGACGGCACCCAGCTCGACGACGCCGAGTTCGGCGGCGCGGACCTCATCGTCGGCACGGCCCTCCTCGACGCCGCCGGCATGGCTGCCGACCGGACGGAGGCGTCGTGAGTGCGGTCGCCCTGGGCACTTCGGCTTCGCCGAATCGGGCGGCGCCCCGAGCGGGTCGCCGCGCGCTCGCGTGGGCGTCGGGCAGGCCCCGACCGGGGGCGCGGGGGTCTGCCCCCGCCTTCGGGAAGGGGCGGGACGGGGGACAGGACCCGACAACGCCCGCAAGGACCCGTTCCGCACGGTCCACCGGGGCGGAGCCCGAACGGCAGCCCGCCGCGCACGACCGGACCCGTACCGCCTGTGCCACCCGCAGCACCCGCACCGCCGAGGAGACGTACCAGTGAGCGACCACCACGCCGAGCACCCCGCGTGGAGCGAGCCGCACCCCGCGTGGCGCGAGCCCGACGCGCCGTCGGCCCCCATCGTGCCCGCGCAAGCGCACCCGCACGCCGCCCCGGTGACCCCGGCCGACGCCGCCGACGCGGCCCGGCTCGTCGCCTTCGGGCTGCAGCCCAAGCTGCTGCCCGCCCGCGACGCCGAGTACGCCGAGCTGCTGCGCCGCTACCGCGAGGACACCGCCTTCGGCCGCCTCGCCGACGCCGTCGCCACCGGCCTCGGCCTGGTCGTCCTGGAGGTGTCCACCCGCGCCGGCATGGCCGTCGCCGCGGGCGAGGACTCCGTCTTCGCCGTCCGCATGGGCGACTACGCCCGCCGCACCACCGCCGACTCCGCCGACCGCTTCCTGCACGGCCTCGCCCACCTCGCGGTCGCCGCGCTCGCCTTCCCGCGCCCCGAGGACCTCGCCGACGACGGCTACATCGGCCGCATCACCGTCAACGGCGTCGACGCCTTCGTCCGGCAGACCTGCCGTCGCCTGGAGGAGCGCGCCGAGGAGCTCGGCGAGAACACCGACCCCGCCTCCGACGCCCCCGGCCTGGAGGCCGCCTGGCGCGTCTACGCCCGCCGCAGCGCGACCGGCGCCACCAAGGACGCCCGCCGCCTCGCCGGCTCCACCACCGGCATCGTCGGCAAGGCCGCCGCCTTCCTCACCGACTCCGGTTTCCTCCAGCGCACCGGCGACGAGGCGGGCGGCACCTACCGCACCACCCCGCGCTACCAGCTCCAGGTCCGCGACATGGCGGGCAGTGCGGCCATGGCCGAGCTCCTGGACCTCGGCGTGGTACCCGTCAGCGACGGCTCCGCCACGCTCCTGCCGCCGCCCGAGGGCGACGACCTGGACCTGGCCGCCGACGCCGGCCTGCCGTTCCACGCCTGAGCCACCTGCCCTCCGTACCGAGACCCACCGAGAAACCACGAGAGTCCGCCGCCATGTACGAGCTGTCCCGGATCCGCCTCTACTCCATCGGGCCCGCCGGTGCGCGCTACGCCGACACCGTGCTCGACCTGCGCGGAGTCGGCGAGCCGGTGCCCCACCCGGCGCCGACGCAGGCGGAGTTCTTCGAGGACGAGCCCACCGGCCCGCCGCGCCGCCCCGCGCCCGCCGGCGTGCTGTTCCTGGAGAACGGCGGCGGCAAGTCGGTCCTGCTCAAGCTGATCTTCTCGGTGATGCTGCCCGGCCACCGCAACACCCTCGGCGGCGCCAGCTCGGGCGTCCTGCGCAAGTTCCTGCTCGCCGACGACTGCGGCCACGTCGCCCTGGAGTGGCAGCACACCCAGACCGGCGAGTGCGTGGTCGTCGGCAAGGTCAGCGAATGGCGCGGCCGCCAAGTCTCCAACGACCCCCGCAAGTTCGCCGAGGCCTGGTACTCCTTCCGCCCCGGCCCCGGTCTCAGCCTCGACAACCTGCCCGTCGCCGAGGCCACCGCCGTACGCCCGCCCGTCGAAGGCGCCTCCGGCGCACAGGGCCGCCGCCGCACCATGAAGGGCTTCCGCGACGCCCTCACCGAGGCCGGCAAGGCGTACCCGCACCTGGAGGTCTCCTGGGAGGAGATCCACGACCGCTGGAACGAGCACCTCACCGAGCTCGGACTCGACCCCGAACTCTTCCGCTACCAGCGCGAGATGAACGCCGACGAGGGCGAGGCCGCCGGTCTCTTCGCGGTCAAGAAGGACTCCGACTTCACCGACCTCCTGCTGCGGGCCGTCACCGACACCCGCGACACCGACGGCCTCGCCGACCTCGTCCACGGCTTCGGCAACAAGCTGGGCCGCCGCGCCGAGCTGATGGCCGAACGGGACTTCACCGCGGGCTCGGTGGACCTGCTCACCCGCATCGTCGAGGCCGCCGGGACCCGCTCCCGGCTGCGCGACGTCCACGCCGGCGCCGAACGCCGTACGCGCACCCTCGCCCGGCGGCTGTCGGCCCGCGCCGCCGAGGAACGCGGCCGCGCCGCCGAACTCGCCCAGCGGGTCACCGGCGCCGCCCACGAGGTCACCGCCGCCGAGTCCGCCCGCGCCCGCAGCGCCGCCGTCTCCGCCGAACTCGCGTACCGGCACGCCTCGCTGGCCCTGACCGTGGCCGACAAGGCCGCCGCCGCGCAGCGCCGCGAACTCCTCGAAGCGCGAACGCTGCACTCCGCGTGGCAGGCCGCCGAGAGCGTGCTGCGCCACCGCGCCGCCGCCGACCGTTCCGCCCGGGTCGCCGCCGCGATCCTGGAGGCCGAGCGGGACGCCGCCCCTGCGCTCGCGGCCCGCGCCACCGCCGCCGCCGAGCTGGTACGGGCCCTGCACACCGCCGCCGAGCACGGCGAACGGGCCGCCAACGAGGAGGAGGAGCGTTCCGCCGTCCTCCAGGACACCGCCGAGGCCGCCCACCGCGACGCCACCGCCGCCGCCACGGCCGCGCAGCGGGCCCGCAGCGAGGCCGAACACCTCCGCTCGCGCCTCGGCGAGGTCCAGCAGGAGACCGCCGAGGCCGTCCGCGCCGGCTGGCTCGACGACTCCGCCCCCGACGCGGACCCGGCCCGCGCCGCCCTCGCCGCCGCCGATGCCGAGAAGACCGCCGTGGCCGCCTGGGACGAGTCCCGCGAGGCCGCCCGGGTCGCCGCCGAGGCCGCCCGTGAGGCCGCCGCCGCGGAATCCCGCGCCGAACTCACCGCCGCCCGCGCGGCGGACGCCGCCGACGCCGTCGAGGCCGCCCACGACGCCGAACACCGCGCCGCCGCGTCCCTCGCCGAATCCCCCCGCCTGGCGGCCCTCCTGGGCCTCCCGGCGACCATGCAAGACCACGGCGGTACGTCGACCGGCACGCCCGGGGTCGGCGCCCCGGGTCAGGGCTCCGCCGAAGGCCGGGGTTCCGGCGCCGCAGGCGCCCCCGCCGGCCCGCAGGGCACCGGCTCTGCCGAAGGCACCGGCCCGAGCGGCCCGCAGGGCACCGGCGCAGCCCAGGCCGACCCCGGCACCGCCGGACGGCTGACGGCCGAGGACCTCGACCGGAACGCCGAGGACCTCCACACACTGCTCACCGACGGAGTCGCAGCCGCGGAACGCCAGCTGTTCGAGCTGCGCACCGCCGCCGCCGATGACGCCCGCATCCTCGGAGCCCTCGGCGACGGGGGTCTGCTGCCGCCCGGCCCCGACGTCCTCGCCACCGTCGAATACCTCGGTGAGCACGGCATCCCGGCGCTCCCCGGCTGGCGCTACCTCGCCCAGTCCGTGGACCCCGTCGACCACGCGGCCGTGCTCGCGGCCCGCCCCGAGCTCGTCGACGGCGTCGTCATCACCGACCCCGATACCCACAGCCGCGCCCGCGAGGTCCTCTCCGGCGCCGCCCTGCTGCCCCGCTCCACCGTCGCCGTCGGCACGGCCGCCGCCCTGCTGGCCCCCGTGCCCCCGGCCGAGGACGGCGATTCCGCCGTGTCCGGCATCTTCATCGTTTCGCCGAACCCGGCCATGCACGACGAACAGGCCGCCGACGAGGAGCGCCGGGCGCTGCGCACCCGCGCCACCGCGCGTGACACCGAGATCCGGGAGCTGGCCGCCCGCCTCGGCGGGGACCGCGAGCTCGCCGCCCGCCTCGCCTCCTGGCGCACCGGCTGCCCGCCCGGCAGGCTCGCCGAGCTCGCGCAGCAGGCCGCGGCCGCCCGGGGGTTCGCCGAAGAGGCCGACGCCGAGCTCGCGGAGGCCCGTACCGTGCGGGCCGAGGCCGACGAGGCCGCCGCCGACGCCGCCCGCGTCCGCGACGAGCGCCAGGACACCGCCCAGCGCGCCCGCCGCGCCGCCGACGCCCTCGCGGGCCTCGCCTTCCGCCTGCGCGAGCGCGCCGGCTGGCAGGCCAGGCTCCGCGAACTCGCCGACGAGGCCGCCGAGGCCGAGGCCCGCGCCGAGGTCTGCCTGGACCGGGCGCGCGCCGCCGACGAGGACCGCCGCGCCGCCCAGCGCGCCGCCGACGACGCCCGCCGCACCGCCCGCGCCCTGCGGGCGGAACGCGCCGAGATCGCGGGCGCCCCCGACCCCCTCCCCAAGGACGACGGCAGCCGCAAGGCCCCCCTCCCGGACCTCCGGGAGGCCTACCGGGCCGCCTCGCAGCTCTACGAGAAGGTGGGCGTCGGCGCCGACCTGCGCGCGGAGCAGGCCCGCGCCGAGAGCGACGAGAGCGCCGCCCTCGCCGAGCTCGACCGGCTCACCAACAAGGTCCGCACCCGCGCCGCCCAGCTCCTCGAAGGTACCGACGGCGCCGACGGCCCCTCCCGGCAGGCGGCGGCGGCCCGCGCCGAGTCCCTCGTACAGATGCTGGAGTCCCGCGCCTCCGCCGCCAGCGAGCAGCTCGGCCGGCTCCGCGGCGAGGCCGAGCGACACGCCCCCGCCGACGGCGAGGCGCACACCGAACTGCCCGACGAGCTCGTCCCCGAGGACGTCGAACAGGCCCAGGCCCTCCTGCGTACGGCCACCGCCCAGCACGCCGCCCACAGCGCCGCCGTGGAGTCCGCCCGAGCCGCCCACGCGGACCTGTTGCGCGCCCACCGCACCGCGGAGGACGGCGCCGGGGGCTTCGACGAGACCGCGGCCCTCCTGCGGGACCTGCTGCGCGACCACGCGCACCAGGAGGACGAACAGGAGCCCGCCGCGCACCCCGGCACCCTGGAAGAGGCCCGCCAGTCGGCCACCGAGGCCCGCCGCTCCCTGCGCGGCTGCGCCGCCGACCTCTCGGCCGCCGAAGCCGCGGTGCGCGAGGCGAGCGACATCCTGGTCCGGCACGCCAACGCCACCCGCTACGAGCAGGTACGCACCCCCGCGCGCCAGCAGATCCGCGAACTGCCCGCCTCCGCGCTGCCCGAGCACGCGGCGGCCTGGGCCGCGGCCTTCGCGCCGCGCCTGCGCGTCCTCACCGACGAACTGGCGCAGCTGGAGCGCAACCGGGACAGCATCGTCGACCGCCTGCGCGGGCTCGTCGAGTCCGCCCTGGCCACCCTGCGCTCCGCGCAGCGCCTCTCCCAGCTCCCCGAGGGCCTGGGCGAATGGTCGGGACAGGAGTTCCTGCGGATCCGCTTCGAGGAGCCGGACCAGGCCACGCTCACCGAACGGCTCGGCGAGGTCATCGACGAGGCGACCCGCTCGGCCCTGAAGAAGAACAGCAACGCCTCCTTCGGCGAAGGCCGACGCGACGGCATGTCCCTGCTGCTGCGGGGCGTCCAGGCCGCCCTCGAACCCAAGGGTATCGCCGTGGAGATCCTCAAGCCGGACGCGGTCCTGCGCGCCGAACGCGTCCCCGTCGGCCAGATGGGCGACGTCTTCTCCGGCGGCCAGCTGCTGACGGCCGCGATCGCGCTCTACTGCACGATGGCGGCGCTGCGCAGCAACGACCGCGGCCGAGACAAGCACCGGCACGCGGGCACGCTGTTCCTCGACAACCCGATCGGCCGCGCGAACGCCACGTACCTGCTGGAGCTCCAGCGGGCCGTGTCCGACGCGCTCGGCGTCCAGCTGCTGTACACCACGGGCCTGTTCGACACCACGGCCCTGGCGGAGTTCCCGCTGGTGATCCGGCTGCGCAACGACGCGGACCTGCGGGCGGGCCTGAAGTACATCAGCGTGGAGGAACACCTCCGCCCGGGCCTGCCCCAGCAGTCCCCCGACTCGGAGCCCATCCACGGCGAGATCACCGCGACCCGCATGTTCCGCCGCACGCCTTCCTGACGCGCCGCTCGCGCGGTCCCGCGCCTCAAACGCAGGCGAGGCCGGATTTCCCAGCCCCTCCGGCGTTTGAGGCGCTTCCCAGCCCCGCCGGGTTTGAGGCGCGGGGTCTGGGGCGGAGCCCCTGGGGGCACCACCCAGCGGTAGCTGGGGGAGAAACGGAGAAAGGGCGGGTCGGGGAGAGGCTCCGCGCAGCGGCGCCCGCACCCGCCAGTGAGACCGCGCGGCGACCGCGCACCCGCGAGCCCCCGCCCGGCGGCGGCCCGGCCCAGGACACCCCCTAGCGGCGGCCCGAAGCCGCCAGGTGACCGTCCTCGCGGGGTATTCGCCCCCGGCCGCGCTCCCGCGCGGATCTGGCCGCCCGGCGCGCCTCGCGGCGACGGGCCCGCGCCGTACTGCTCGGCTCCGAGAGGACCCCGTGGCGTTGGTTCCACGCCTGCCGGGTGATCCACACGTCCAGCACGCCCCACGTGGCCACGACCGTCCCCGCGACCGCGCCGAGCGCCATGGGGAAGGCGAGCCAGGAGCCGGTCAGCGTGAGGTAGAAGGCGATCGTGGCCACGGTCAGGGTCACGGCCACGATCAGCACCGCCCGCACCGCGGAAGCCCGCACCGGGTCCGGCATCCGGCGCCGCCCGGCAGGCTCCTCCACCCACAGCCCGCGCCGCACGCCATCGACCCCGGCCCAGCCCCCCGCATCGGCCGCCGCACCGGCCGTTTCGTCGCCCCCGCCCTCGTATCCGTTCACGGTCCGCTCTCTTCCCAACCCCGCGGCCGGCGTTGTCCGTCCCGCCATGTCTTCTACCCACCCCACCCCACCTACACAGACAGACGTCCGGCGCGGCCGGGAGATTCCCGAATCCCGGACGTATCCACCAGCCCCAAAGATCGCGGAACGAATAATTCCAGCCATCCATCCTGTTGCGGGAACCGACGCCCCACCAGGTGTCATCTGCCACAAATCGGGCCGCACTTGACCGGAAGTATCGGACAACTCGTGATCTTCATCCAGGCGTCCGGCCGAAAACGTCCGGACACGCCTTCGAAGCACCTCGTCGTCAGTAGTAGGCTCACGCCGTTTAAATGACGGAACACCGACCCCGATCAACGGGGTTGAGCTGGGGAGGCTGGGGAGGCCATGCGCTTTCGCGGGAAATCCATCCGCAGGAAGATCGTGGCGTTGCTGCTGGTACCGCTCGTCTCCCTGACTGCCCTCTGGGGCTTCGCCACGGTCATCACCGGCCGCGAGGCCGTCCAACTCCTTGACGTGGCCTACGTCATCGAGAAGGTCGGCTACCCCGTCGAGGACGTCGCCCGAGTCATCCAGAAGGAACGCCGACAGACCCTCGTACTGCTCGGTGATCCTCGGGCGTCCGGGGCGATAGCCGAGCTGACCAAGAGCCGCGCCGTCACCGACCAGGCCGTCGAGCAGATCAGCGCCAGCGCCCGGGACCCGAAGGTCATGGACGAGCTGAGTCCGCAGAGCGCCCGACACCTGCACTCCATCGTCGCGGCCTTCCACGGCATCGGATCCATGCGCCGTTCCGTGGACCAGAACTCCCTCGACCCCACGCAGGCCCTGGAGCTCTACAACCGACTCATCGACCCCTGCTACGACTTCCTCATGAACCTCCACGGTCTGGAGAACGTGGAGGTCGACAAGGAGGGCCGCGCGCTCGTCGGCATCAGCCGCGCCCGCGAGCTGTTCTCCCGCGAGGACGCCGTGATGGCATCCGCCCTGGTCTCCCGCAACGTCGACGCCACGAGCGTCCGCCAGATCTCCGACCTCGCCGCCAACCGCAAGCTGCTCTACGAGTTCAACCTCGTGACCCTCCCCGCCGAGGAGCGAGAGCGCTTCGAGTGGTTCTGGTCGGGCTCGGAGAGCAAGGCCCTGCGCGACGCCGAGGAACGTTTCATCACCGCCGGGGCCGGCAAGAACCCGCGCAGCACCACCCCCGCCCAGTGGGACGAGTACGCGACCAAGGCCCTTGACGACCTCGCGACCATGAACACCGAGGCGGGCGACCGCTACCAGCAGCGCATCGAGCCCGTCGCCATGGACGTGATGATCCAGGCCGCCGTCGCCGGCGTCCTCGGCTTCATAGCCCTGATCGTGTCGCTCATCCTGTCCGTCCGCATCGGCCGCGACCTGATCCGCGACCTGTCCAGGCTGCGCAAGGAGGCCCATGAGGCCTCCGGTGTCAGGCTGCCGAGCGTCATGCGTCGCCTCGCCGCCGGTGAGCACGTGGACGTCGAGACCGAAGCCCCCCACCTGGAGTACGAGAAGGACGAGGTCGGCCAGGTCGGCCAGGCCCTCAACAGCCTCCAGCGCGCCGCCGTCGAGGCCGCCGTCAAGCAGGCCGAACTGCGTCGAGGCGTCTCCGAGGTGTTCGTCAACCTCGCCCGCCGCAACCAGGTGCTGCTGCACCGCCAGCTGACGCTCCTCGACACCATGGAACGCCGTACCGAGGACACCGAGGAGCTCGCCGACCTCTTCCGCCTCGACCACATGACCACCCGCATGCGCCGCCACGCCGAAGGCCTGGTGATCCTCTCCGGCGCCGCGCCCTCCCGCCAGTGGCGCAAGCCCGTCCAGCTGATGGACGTCGTACGGGCCGCCGTAGCCGAGGTCGAGGACTACGAGCGCATCGAGGTGCGCCGGCTCAGCCGCCTGGGCATCGTGGGCCCGGCCGTCGCCGACGTCACCCACCTGATCGCCGAACTCCTGGAGAACGCCACCGTGTTCTCGCCGCCGCACACCGCGGTCCAGGTACTCGGCGAGCGCGTGGCCAACGGCTTCACCCTGGAGATCCACGACCGAGGCCTCGGCATGACCCCGGAGGCCCTGCTCGACGCGAACCTCCGGCTCGCCGAGACCCCCGAGTTCGAGCTCTCCGACACCGACCGGCTCGGCCTCTTCGTCGTCAGCCGCCTCGCGCAGCGCCACAGCGTCAAGGTCGTCCTCCAGCCCAGCCCGTACGGAGGCACCACCGCGGTGGTCTTCCTCCCCTCGGCCCTGCTGACCGAGGCTCCCGAAACCAACGGCACCGGCCTGCGCCTGGAGGACTCGGGCAAGCCCGCCTCCGAGCGGCCCGCGCCCGCAGCCGTCGACCGGGCGCCGTCCGGCCGCCCCCTGCCCGCCGGCGAACTGCGCGGTCCGGTCGAGCTGGAGGCCCCCCTCGGCATCAACGGGGTCGACGCCCTCGACTCCGTGCTGGACGAGGAAATCGCCACCGGCATAGCCGGCCTCACCGGCGTCGGCGGCCGCCCCGCCATGGCCACGCTCGACGACGAGACCCCGCCGGGCGGCACTCCGCGCAGCGCCCTCCTGGGGCTGCGCCCGGCCGACCGGCCGCACGGCGAGCGGCACACCGAGCGGAACGGAGCCCGCCAGGGCGCGGGCCGCGACCGCGAGCCGCTCACCCCCACCGGTCCGGTCCGGCTGGACACCCAGCGCCCCGACGCGGGCCTGCGCCCCGACGGCCGCCGCTCCCCAGGAGCGGTGCCGCTGCCGCGCCGCCGCCCCACCCCGACCCTGGTGGCCGAGCACGGCCGCCGCGTCGAGCCCCGCCCGGTGTCGGAGACCACCAAGCCCGCGCAGGCCCCCGCGCCCGCCGCCGACACCGTCGGCAGCGGTGGCCTGCCCCGCCGCGTCCGCCAGGCCAGCCTGGCGCCGCAGTTGAAGAACACCCAGGCATCGAAGCCCGCCGACACCTCCGCCGACGTGGTTGACCACCGCGACGCGGATGACGTACGGACGCGCATGTCCGCACTCCAGCGAGGCTGGACGGCGGGCCGCAACCAGCACGCACAGCAGTCCGAGACCGACGCCGGCACCCCCGCCGCCACCGGTCCCGCGAACGAGAACGAAGGGGACGGTCGATGACCGCACCGCAGACCGGCAACGACAGCAGGGGCCGCGGCTCCGGCCCGCTCAACTGGCTCCTCGACGAGCTCGTCGACCGAGTCGGCTCCATCCGCAAGGCCGTGGTCCTCTCCGGCGACGGCCTGCCCACCGGCAGCTCCAACGACCTGACCCGCGAGGACAGCGAGCACCTGGCGGCCGTGGCCTCCGGATTCCACAGCCTGGCCAAGGGCGTCGGCCGGCACTTCGACTCGGGCAAGGTCCGCCAGACGGTGGTCGAGCTCGACGAGGCCTTCCTCTTCGTGATGGCCGCCGGCGACGGCAGCTGCCTGGCCGTACTCGCCGACGCCGACTCCGACGTCGGTCAGGTCGCGTACGAGATGACGCTCATGGTCAAGCGAGTCGGCGACCACCTGGCGACCGCCCCGCGCACCGGGCTGCCCGCCGGAGGGTGAGTCGGACCGCATGAGCGACCCAGGCCAGGACCGCCGGCACGACTCCGACGACAGCAGCAACAACAACAGCAGCAACAACGACCACCTCCCGGTCGGCGGGACCGACGCGTTCGCCGCCGAGCACGACCACTGGTTCGACGACGACGCCGGCCCGGTCGTACGCCCGTACGCGATGACCCGTGGCCGGACCAGCCACGCGGGCCAGCACCGGCTGGACCTGATCGCGCTCGTCGTCGCCGAACCGGCGGCCGACGACCCGGTCTGGGACATGACCCTGTCCCCGGAACACGCGCACATCCTCGGAATGTGCCGCGACCGGCCGCAGTCGGTCGCCGAACTGGCGGCCGACGTCGACCTCGCGGTCGGGGTGGTGCGCGTCCTGATCGGCGACCTGGTCGCCGACGAACTGGTCCACGTGACCCGGCCGGTACCACCGGCCGAACTGCCCGATGAATCCATTCTGCGTGAGGTGATCGATGGCCTTCGGGCGCTCTAGCCGCACCGGTGCCATGCATGCCGTGTCACCGGTCGAGCCGCTGACCCTGAAGATCCTGGTCGCGGGCGGTTTCGGGGTGGGCAAGACCACCCTGGTCAGTGCGGTAAGCGAGATCAGACCCCTGCGGACCGAGGAACGGCTCTCCGAGCCGGGCGTCGGTGTCGACGACACCGGGGGAGTGGAGGGCAAGAACACCACCACCGTGGCGATGGACTTCGGGCGCATCACGCTCCGCGAGGACCTCGTGCTGTACCTGTTCGGCACGCCCGGCCAGGACCGCTTCTGGTTCCTCTGGGACGAGCTGGCCCAGGGCTCGCTCGGCGCGATCGTCCTCGCGGACACGCGCCGGCTCGCCGACTGCTTCGCGGCGATCGACTACTTCGAGCGGCGCGCGATCCCGTTCGTGGTCGCGGTCAACTGCTTCGACGGCGCGGACCGCCACCCGGTGGTCACCGTACGGGAAGCACTCGACCTCGACCCCGAGGTACCGGTGCTGCTGTGCGACGCGCGCGACCGCGAGTCCGTGAAGGACGTGCTGGTCGGAGTCGTGGAACACGCGATGACCCTGGCCCGCGCCCGGCGCCTGAGCCTGACGGCGGAGGCCGGGGCCTGACGTGGAGGCGGCCCGTACCCCCGCCGACTGGGGTACGGGCCGCAGCTCTCATGGGGGGTTCGGGGTCCCGGTCGCCGCGCGGGACTGTGGAGCGAGTGTGAACCCGCCACAAGGGGCCGTCAAGCGTTCGCACAACACGATCCCGGCCCCGCGCCTCGACGACGCCCGCACGGACCCACAGCCCGATCTCCACCGGGCCCCAAACACCACCCGCCACGGGCCTGCGGCCCGACGGGCAGCAGCCTCAAGGCATCGCCCACCACGGGCCTGCGGCACGCCCGATACGGGCTTCAACGCACCACCCCGCACGGGCCGGGGCACGCCCGGTAAGGGCCTCAACGCACCGCGCCGCACGAGCCTGTGGCACGGCCGATACGGGCCGTAACGCACGGCCCCGCACGGGCCGGAGGCACAGCCGGTGGGGGCCTCAGCGCACTGCCCCCCGCAGGGGCATGGCACCGCCCCGCACGGGCATGGCGCACGCCCGGCGTGGTTCCCTCCGGCCGGCCCAGCGGCAAGCGTCACCGCACCGCGATGACCGCCGATCCGTGCCCGAACAGCCCCTGGTTGGCCGTGATCCCGGCCCGGGCCCCCGGCACCTGTCGCTCCCCGGCCGTCCCGCGCAGTTGCCACGTCAGCTCGCACACCTGCGCGATGGCCTGCGCCGGAACCGCCTCCCCGAAGGAGGCCAGCCCGCCGCTCGTGTTCACCGGGATCCGCCCGCCGAGCGCGGTCGCCCCCTCCCGTACGAGCTTGGCTCCTTCGCCCTCCCCGCACAGCCCGATGTCCTCGTACCACTCCAATTCGAGGGCGGTGGAAAGGTCGTACACCTCGGCGAGCGACAGCTCGTCCGGCCCGAGCCCGGCCTCCTCGTACGCGGCGCGCGCGATCGAGGACCGGAAGGAGCCGGCTGCCGGTTCCACCGCCACCACCGAGTCGGTGGCGATGTCCGGCAGGTCCAGCACCGTCCGCGGATACGTGGGCGTCACCGTCGACACGGCCCGGATCCGCACCGGATCGCTCACCCCGCGGGAGCGCGCGAAGTCCATGCTGCTCAACACCAGCGCCGCGCCCCCGTCGGAGGTTGCGCAGATGTCGAGCAGCCGCAGCGGGTCGGCGACGATCGCCGAGGCCGCGACCTCCTCGGCGGTGACGGCCTTGCGGTAGCGGGCGTTCGGATTGAGCACCCCGGCCGCCGCGTTCTTCACCTTGACCTGGGCGAAGTCCTCCGCGGTGTCCCCGTGGACGGCCATCCGGCGGCGGGCGTACAGCGCGAAGTACGCCGGGTTGGTGGCGCCGAGGACACGGAAGCGCAGCCAGTCCGGATCGTCCGGCCGGTCACCCCCGGCCGGCGCGAAGAACCCCTTGGGCGCCGCGTCCGCACCCACCACGAGGACCACGTCGGCCAGCCCCGCCAGGATCTGCGACCGGGCCGCCCCGATCGCCTGCGCCCCGGAGGCGCAGGCCGCGTACACGCTGGTCACCCGCGCGCCCTGCCAGCCGAGCGCCCTGGCGAAGGTCGCACCGGCGACATAGCCCGGATATCCGGAGCGCACGGTGTCGGCGCCGACGATCGAGCCCACGTCCGTCCAGTCCAACCCGGCGTCGGCCAGCGCCGCCCGCGCGGCGACCCGCCCGTACTCGACGAAACTGCGGCCCCACTTGCCCCAGGGGTGCATGCCCGCCCCGAGGACGGCGACATCGGCGCTCACGCGGCCCCTCCCACCGGCTTGAACTGCCAAGTGGTCCAAGCGGTACCGGTATCCGCGTCCTCGTTCAGCACGCCGCCCACCACCTCGACCTCCATCCCGACCGCCAGATCGGCGACGCCCACCCCGGGCGCGGCCTGACCCAGTACGACCATCCCCTCGGCCTCCAGCTCCACCGCGACGAGTGTGTACGGCTCCCAGGGCGCGGCCGGATCGGACACGTACGGCGCGGGCGGCCGGTACCGCCCGTCCGTGTAGGACCAGACCCTGCCGCGCGCGGACAGCGGCACCTCGGCGAGCTCGCCGCCGCCGGGGCAGTGGGGATTGCGGCAGAACGCGTCCTCGCGCGGGAAGAACACCGCGGTGCAGGCCGAGCAGCGGGTGCCGAGCAGCCGAAAGCCGCCGCCGGCCGCGTCTTCGGTGAACCATCCGCTCACGACAGGTGTGCGTGTGCGTGCCAAGACCCCTCCCATGCATGAGAACTGACGCATCGTCAGGAGTCTGTCACGGGAGGACCGGCCCGGTCACCGGTTCTGGGCGAGCCACTTCCGCGCGATCTCGCCCAGCTCCGCGTCCCGCCCCGCCAGCATCATCCGGATCATCTGCGCGTCCCCGCGCAGCGACCACCCGGGATGACCGAAGCTGGCCGGATTGTTCTTCTCGATCAGAAAGTGCGCCGGCCAGGCGGTCCCGTACCCGACGAGGGGGAACGCGGCGAGGTACCGCTTGCGCCCGCGCGCCACCCCGTAGGCGGTCAGGGCCAGTCCGGTGAGCGTGCCGGTGAGGTGGACCCAGCGGGTGGCGGCGCGGGAGTGCATGGCCACGTAGTACGGCCAGAATTCCTCGTACGAGCTGAAAGTCATGCGGGCACGGTACTCACGGCCGGACGGAGGCGACAGCGACGGGGAAGTCGAAGTACGTATCCGGATACGCCTCGGGCTTGTACGTGAAGTGCCACCACTCCTCGGGAAGGTTCACGAACCCCTCCTCGGCCAGCACCCCCTTCAACAACTGCCGGTTGGCGCGGGCGGCGCCCGTGACCCGCGGATCGTCGGTGTGCGACAGCGGATCGAAGAAGTCGAAGGCGGTGCCCATGTCCACCTCCCGACGTGAAGGGAGCTCTTCCAAGGTCAGATCGACCGTACTGCCGCGGCTGTGACCGGACTTCTCGGCGATGTACCCCTCGGGAATCAGCCGGTCACGCTCCACGTGCGGATAGAACTCCGCCTTCGTCTCCCGGTCGTCCGGGCCGTCCGCCTCCCGGGCCCACCGCACGAACCGGTCCACCGCCCGCTGGGGCCGGTAGCAGTCGTACACCCGCAGCGAGTACCCGCGCCGCAGCAGCCTGTGCTGCGCCCGCCGCAACGCCTCGGCGGCGGGCCGGGCCAGCAGGCACACCGGGTCCTCGTACCCGTCCACCACCGAGCCGGTGAAGTTCCGCGCACCGGCGTACCGCATGTCCTGGCGGACACTCGGATCCACCTCGCGCAGCGCCACGAACCCGGAGGGCGCCGCCCCGCCGGCCAGCACGGCAACCACACCCACAACAGCCGTCATCCGCATACCCCTTGGCATACCATCGCGCCATGCCGGCACAGCTGAGGGACTCGCACTGCTCCACCTGCGGAGCGCCGTACTCCACCCGAACGTGGCCCCGTGGCTGCGCCGCCTGCGGGGCGGTCACCTACCGCAACCCCCTCCCGGTGGCCATCGCCCTGCTCCCCGTCGAAGACGCGGACGGCACCGGCCTGGTGGTCATCACCCGCACCATCGAACCGGCTCTCGGCGGCATCGCACTCCCCGGCGGATTCATCGACTTCGGCGAGGACTGGCGCGACGCGGTCGTCCGGGAACTCCGCGAGGAGACCGGCATCACGGCCCCCGCCTCGGAGGTGGCCCTGGCCGACGCCATGAGCTCCCCGGCGGGCCACCTCCTCCTCTTCGGCCTCCTCCCACCCCGCCCGACGTCCGCCCTCCCCACCTCGAAGCCCACGAACGAAACCAGGGGCTGGCACGTCCTGCACGCCCCGACCCAACTGGCCTTCCCCCTCCACACCCGCGCGGTGGCGGCCTGGTTCGCGGGCCGGTACACCTGACGGCACTTCCAGCCCCGCCGCCGTTTGAGGCGAGGGGTCCGGGGCGGAGCCCCGGTCTTGAGCCCGCACCAGCCCACTCACCCCGGTGGGCAATTTGGGCCTCGCCGCCGTTCAAGGCGCGGGGGCTCGGGGCGGAGCCCTGGTCGTGAGGCCGTACCCGTCCACTCACCCCGGTGGGCAATTTGAGCCTCGCCGCCTCTTAAAGGCGCGGGGTAACGGGGCGGAGCCCCGGTCTTGAGCCCGCACCAGCCCACTCACCCCGGTGGGCAATTTGGGCCTCGCCGCCGTTCAAGGCGCGGGGGCTCGGGGCG
>NZ_JBHWJY010000082.1:0-8539 GCF_042731135.1 Streptomyces sp. NPDC059874 | reverse complement strand
GAGCCCTGGTCGTGAGGCCGTACCCGTCCACTCACCCGGGTGGGCAATGTCAGCCTCGCCGGCGTTTGAGGCGCGGGGCTCGGGGCGGAGCCCCGGTTCTGAAGCCGCACCCGCCCCCCTCGGCGGCCTCCCGCTAGACCCCCCGCACCCGAACCCCCCGCACGGGGACACCCGCCTCGTCCTCCACCACCACCGCGTCACCGACCCACCGCACGGTGTACCGCTCGACCTCCCCCGCCTCGAACCCCGGCCCCGGGTCCCGGATCACCACCCCGCCGCCCGTCCGCCCCCGCGCCGGTGCCCACACCTCCAGCCGCACCCCGTCGCCGGAGGCGCACCGCACCGGAATCACCGCCCCCGCCCGCGCCAGCACCGGGATCCGCCCCCGCGGGGCGTCCAGCAGCACCTGGCCCGGGCCTTCGTGCGCCGCCCCCGTCGCGGTGTCGTACCAGAGCCCCCTCGGCAACCGCACCGCCCGCCGGTCCGCCCCGCACTCCAGCACCGGGGCAACCAGCAGCGCGTCGCCCAGCAGGAACGCGTCCTCGCAGTGCCGCAGCCGTCGGTCCTCCGGGTTCCCCCACCACAGCGGCCGCACGTACGGCGCCCCCGTCCGCCGCGCCAGGTGGGCCAGCGTCATGAAGTACGGCCGCAGCCGGTCCCGTTCGGCCAGCAGCGCCCGCGCCTGCTCCTCCACCTCCGCCCCGAACTCCCACGGCTCCCGCCGCCCCGCCCAGATCGCCGAGTGGGTCCGGAACAGAGGCAGGTACGCGCCCAGTTGAAGCCACCGCACGTACAACTCCGGGGACGGCGACCCGCCGAAGCCACCGACGTCCGGCCCCGAGTACGGCACCCCGCACAGCCCCAACCCCAACACCAGCGCCAGCGACGCCCGCAGTCCGTCCCAGCTGCTCTCCACGTCACCGGACCACGTGCCCCCGTACCTCTGCATCCCCGCCCACCCCGACCGGGAGAACAGGAACGGCCGCTCGGCCGGCCGCAGCCGCAGCAGCCCCTCCCAGCCCGCCCGCGCCATCGCGAGCGCGTACACGTTGTGCCCCTCCCGGTGGTCGCCGCCCGCGCCGTCCATCGCGTGCCGCGCCGACCTCGGCAGCGTGGTGTCCCCGAACGGCGCAAAGGACACCGGCTCGTTCATGTCGTGCCAGAAGCCCGCGAAACCCCGCGCGAGCCTCTCCTCGTACAGCCCGCCCCACCACTCCCGCACCGCGGGATCCGTGAAGTCCGGGTAAGCGCACTCGCCCGGCCACACCTCCCCGCGTACCTCCTGGCCCCGCGCGTCCCGTACGAACGCACCCCCGGTCCCCACCGACAGCCCGGAGGCGTGCACCGCGTCGCCCGCCTTCACCGCAGGGTCCACGATCGAGACCAGCCGTACCCCCTGCTCGCCCAACTCCCGTGCCAATCCCGGTAGATCCGGGAAGCGCTCCTCGTCCACCGTGAACACCCGGTGCCCGTCGTAGTGGTCGATGTCCAGGTGCACGGCAGACAACGGCAGCCCGCGCGACGCGTACCCCGACACCACCCGCCGCACCTCCGCCGCGCTCCCGAACCCCCACCGCGCGTGCTGGTACCCCAGCGCCCAGTCCGGCGGCACCGCCGCGGCGCCCGTCAGCCCCGACCAGCCCTGCGCCACCCGAGCCGGCGGCCCCATCAGCACCCAGCTCCGCAGCGGACCGCCCTCCATGCGCAGCTCGCTCAGCCCGGGACGGTCCACCCCCGAACCCGCGCCCTCCTCGCCCTCCCGCAGCACCACCCGCCCGTCCCAGGAGTTGTCGTGGAACATCAGGTGCGTGCCCGCGTCCGCCACCACCAGCTGCACCGGCATCGTCAGGTAGAGCGGGTCGACCCCGGGCCCGAAGCCCCCCTTCGGATCCGTGTTCCAGAGCCGGTACGTCCCGTCCCGCAGCCGGGGCCCCGTCGCCCGCCCGCCCAGCCCGAAGAACCGCGCGTCCGCCGGTACCTCGCTCCGCTGCACCCACCGCGCCCCGCCCATCCGGGGGTCCACCGGCTCCCACCACCGCGGTGGCGACTCGCGCCGCAGCACCGTCCCGCCCGGAGTGCGGACCTCGACCGCCCCGTGCCGGGACACGGCCACCGTCACCCGCTCCGACACCACCCGCCAGCCACCCCCGGTGTCCGGCTCCAACGCCGCCCGCGGATCGGGCTCCGGCCCGCTGCCCACGACCGCGTACGAGGGCGTCGGCCCGGCCCCGTCCCAGCCCCAGAACACCGCGCCGCCCACCATGACCCGTACGACCAGCTCCGAGCGGGCGAACCGCAGTACGCCCCCGCCCGGGAGCGGCTCCGTACCCGTCAGCAACCCGGGCACCCGAGCCCGCTCCGCACCCCGGCGCGGGAGGCCCACCGCGTCCGCGCGCCTGCGCCGCCAGGCCGAGAGCCAGGCACGCCTTCCGCGCTCCGAACCGATGTCCTGCACCGCACGCACCAGATCACGACCGTTCATGCCGCTCACCCTGCCACCGGCCCCCGACCCAAGGGGGTGCGTTCAACTGCCGTTCACCCGGTCAAGGGCACCGCGCCGCAGCCGACGGCCCTGGTGCTGATCTCGATCACGTGGCATCGTCCCTGTGGGCCGACGCGCACCCACCCCCCGCGCGCAGGCACCGTACGCAACGCACACCAAGCGCGAGCCGCAGACTTGACCGGGAGCCGACCCATGACCTCAGCCACGCAGCCGGAACCCCTCTGGGCCCCCGGCCCCGACCGGATCGCCGCGGCCCGGATCACCGCCTTCCAGGCCTGGGCCGCCGAGCGCCACGGCGCCCCCGCCGAGGGCGGCTACCCCGCCCTGCACAGCTGGTCCGTCGACGAGCTCGACACCTTCTGGCAGGCCGTCGCCGAGTGGTTCGACGTCCGCTTCACGACCCCGTACGAATCCGTGCTCGCGGACCGTTCCATGCCCGGCGCCCGTTGGTTCCCCGGCGCCACCCTCAACTACGCCGAGCACGCGCTGCGCGCCGCCGAGGACCCGGCCCGCGCCGACGACGCCGCCCTGCTGTACGTCGACGAGACCCACGAGGCCGTCCCCGTCACCTGGGCCGAGCTCCGCCGCCAGGTCGGCTCCCTCGCCGCGGAACTGCGCGCCCTCGGCGTCCGCCCAGGCGACCGGATCAGCGGCTACCTCCCCAACATCCCCGAGGCGGCCGTGGCCCTCCTCGCCACCGCCGCCGTCGGCGGCGTCTGGACCTCCTGCGCCCCCGACTTCGGCGCCCGCAGCGTCCTCGACCGCTTCCAGCAGGTCGAACCGGTCGTCCTGTTCACCGTCGACGGCTACCGCTACGGCGGCAAGGAGCACGACCGCCGCGACACCGTCGCCGAGCTCCGCGCCGAGCTCCCCTCCCTGCGCGCCGTCGTGCACATCCCGCTCCTCGGCACGCCGGCCCCCGACGGCGCCCTCACCTGGTCGGACCTGACCTCCGCCGCCACCGAGCCCGTCTTCGAGCCGGTCCCCTTCGACCACCCCCTCTGGGTCCTCTACTCGTCCGGCACGACGGGCCTCCCCAAGGCCATCGTGCAGTCCCAGGGCGGCATCCTCCTCGAACACCTCAAGCAGCTCGGCCTGCACTGCGACCTCGGCCCCGAGGACCGGTTCTTCTGGTACACCTCCACCGGCTGGATGATGTGGAACTTCCTCGTCTCCGGCCTGCTCACCGGCACGACGGTCGTCCTGTACGACGGCAGCCCCGGCTACCCCGACACCGGCGCCCAGTGGCGGATCGCCGAGCGCACCGGGGCCACCCTGTACGGCACCTCCGCCGCCTACGTGATGGCCTGCCGCAAGGCCGAGGTCCACCCGGCCCGCGACTTCGACCTCTCCGCGGTCAAGTGCGTCGCCACCACCGGCTCCCCGCTCCCGCCCGACGGCTTCCGCTGGCTCCACGACGAGGTGGCCGAGGACCTGTGGATCGCCTCCGTCAGCGGCGGCACCGACGTCTGCAGCTGCTTCGCCGGCGCCGTCCCCACCCTCCCCGTCCACATCGGCGAGCTCCAGGCCGCCTGCCTGGGTACGGACCTTCAGGCATGGGACCCGTCGGGCAAGCCGGTCATCGGCGAGGTCGGCGAACTCGTCGTCACCAACCCCATGCCGTCCATGCCGATCCACTTCTGGAACGACCCCGACGGCAGCCGCTACCGCGACAGCTACTTCGACATGTTCCCGGGCGTCTGGCGCCACGGAGACTGGATCACCATCACCGACCACGGCTCGGTGGTCATCCACGGCCGCTCCGACTCCACCCTCAACCGGCAGGGCGTCCGCATGGGCTCGGCCGACATCTACGAGGCCGTCGAGCGTCTCCCCGAGATCAAGGAATCCCTGGTCATCGGCCTTGAGGAGCCGAACGGCGGCTACTGGATGCCGCTCTTCGTCCACCTCGCCCCGGGTGCCTCCCTCGACGACGCCCTCCGTGCCCGCATCAAGCAGACCATCCGCGAGGAGCTCTCCCCTCGGCACGTACCCGACGAGATCATCGAGGTCCCGGGCATCCCGCACACCCTCACCGGCAAGCGCATCGAGGTCCCCGTCAAGCGGCTCCTCCAGGGCGCGCCCCTTTCCAAGGCGGTCAACCCGGGCTCCGTCGACAACCTCGACCTCCTCCACTTCTACGAGGAGCTGGCCCGCACCCGCACCGGCGGCTGAGGCAGGAGCCACAACCGCGGTCACTGTCAGTGGCCCTGATTACTCTGAGTGAGCAATTGATCGCATCACTCAGGGGAGCCGGCCATGCCACGCAAGAACGACACCCACCGGCGCCGCGCCCTGCGCCGCGAAGCCCCCAGCACCGTCGGCCTCCTCGCCGACTCCGGGGACTTCGCGGCCATGAGCGGCTACCGCAGCTTCACCTTCGACCACCGCGACGACTACGCGGACTACCTCCGCCACGTCGAGACCCTGCTCCGCTCCCTAGCGGCCCAGGGCATCCACACCACCGTCACCCTCTTCGACCCCGACGAGTACGCGGAATACTGCGCCGACCACGGCCTCGACCCGGACACCGCCGAGACCCGCACCCGCTTCACCGCGGAACTCGCCGGCCACGGCGCCGGACTGCCCTACACCGGCCAGCCCATCGACGAACTCGTCCCGCTCCTCATCGACGAGGCCGTCCGGCAGGCCACCTGGGAGTACGCCACCACGCTCCTCGCCGAAGTCGGCGCCTGCGCGGACTGCGGCGAGGACATCGGCGCAGCATCCTTCGACCGCGCCGGCGACACGGTCAAACGCCTCGTGGCCGGCGCCGGCGCCGGCAGCCACCACTTCGTGTGCAGCATCCCGACCGAGGCGGAGCAGCTCGTCGCCGTGCTCCACGCCCAGGCTCCCGACGACCCGGAGGCCACGCCCCGCATCGAGGGCCGCGAGGGCCTCGACTTCGTGACGGTCCTGGCCGCCGGGCTCGCCCTCGGCGGCCCCGGGGGACTGGTGCTGCGAAGCTCCGCCGACGGCCACCGGGACCGGGTCCACGGCTGGCGCCTGGACCGGGGCCGCCTCGTCGCGCTCTCGGCGGCGGCCGTCTTCAACGCCTACTGCACGGACGCCGACACCGGTGAGCCCGTCGCCCCCGAACCGGGCGTCGAGTACTGCCCGGGCTACGAGGTGGACGCCCCGGGCCCCCACCACTGACCCCGACCGAGGGACGGGAAACACCCGAGGGGCCCTCGCCACCGGCGAAGGCCCCTCGACCACTCGATTGTTCGACCGGCGTGTCCGACTACTCGCCGGAGAGCACCGCCTGCGCGGCCACGCGGGCCTCTTCGGCACTGTCCGCCGCACGAGCGGCGGCCGCGGCACGCTCGCACTGGGCGAGCGTGTACTTGGCGAGCGTCGCCCGCACGTACGGAATCGACGCGGCACCCATGGAAAGGGAGGTGACACCCAGACCGGTCAGCACACAAGCCAGCAGCGGGTCGGAGGCGGCCTCACCGCAGACTCCGCAGCTCTTGCCCTCCGCCCTGGCGGCCTCGGCCGACATCGCGATCAGGTCGAGCAGCGCCGGCTGCCACGGGTCCTGCAGCCGCGACACGGCACCCACCTGACGGTCGGCGGCGAAGGCGTACTGCGCGAGGTCGTTCGTCCCCAGCGAAAGGAACTCGACCTCCTGCAGGATCGAGCGCGCCCGCAGCGCGGCGGAGGGGATCTCCACCATCGCGCCGAACTTGGCCTTCAATCCCGCTTCGCGACAAGCGTCCGCGAAGGCCTTGGCGTCGATACGGTCGGCGACCATCGGGGCCATGACCTCAAGGTAGACGGGCAGCCCCTCGGCAGCCTTGGCCAGCGCGGTGAGCTGCGTGCGCAGCACGTCCGGGTGGTCGAGGAGCGAGCGCAGACCACGCACGCCCAGCGCCGGGTTCGGCTCGTCCGCCGGGGTCAGGAAGTCCAGCGGCTTGTCGGCGCCCGCGTCCAGGACACGTACGACGACACGCCCCTCGGGGAACGCCTCCAGAACCTTCCGGTACGACTCGATCTGCTTGTCCTCGGACGGCGCCTTCTTGCTGTCGTCCAGGAAGAGGAACTCGGTGCGGAACAGGCCCACACCCTCGGCCCCGGCCTCCACGGCCGCCGGCACGTCCGCCGGACCGCCGACGTTCGCCAGCAGCGGCACCTTGTGACCGTCGGAGGTCGCGCCCGGACCGGACGAGGCGGCCAGCGCCGCCTTGCGCTCCGCGGCCGCGGCCTCAAGCTCCGCGCGCTTCTCCGCGGTCGGCTCGACGAACAGGTCGCCGGTGCTCCCGTCCACGGCGATGACCGTGCCCTCCGCGATCTCACCGGCACCGGGCAGCGCCACGATCGCCGGCACGCCCAGCGCCCGCGCGAGGATCGCGCTGTGGCTGGTCGGCCCGCCTTCCTCGGTGACGAAGCCGAGCACCAGCGTGGGGTCCAGCAGAGCCGTGTCGGCGGGGGCAAGATCCCGCGCGATCAGTACGTAGGGCTCGTCGCTGTCCGGAACACCCGGCATCGGCACGCCGAGCAGCCGCGCCACGATGCGGTTGCGCACGTCGTCCAGGTCGGCCACGCGGCCGGCCATGTACTCGCCGGCCCCCGCGAGCAGGTCACGGTAGGCGGCGAACGCGTCGTACACACCTCGCTCGGCGGTGCTGCCGACGGCGATCCGCCGGTCGACGTCCGCCATCAGCTCGGGGTCCTCGGCGATCATCGCCTGGGCCTCGAGCACGTGCTGGGCCTCGCCACCGGCCAGCTGGCCACGCGCGATCAGGTCGGCCGCCACGGCACTCACGGCCTTGCGGGCGCGCCCCTGTTCGCGCTCCGCCTCATCCGCCGTGATCTGCTTGGCCGGCGGTTCCAGGACCGCCGTACCCATGTGCCGAACCTCGCCGATCGCCACACCGTGGCTCACGCCGACGCCTCGCAGCGTTGTCTCCATTTCACCCGTCTCCGATTGAGCGGCGGGCCGAGCCGCCGCGGTTGGATGTCCGACTCGCCTCTGCAGGCGGACAGGTCACTTCCAGCTGAAGAGCGCGTCTCCGGCCTTCACGTCCCCGTCCTCGTTCACGTCGGAAAGCGATTCGACGGACGCCTCCAGAGCCACGACCGGGCAGATCGGCGACTTGCCGGCCTCCTCGACGGCCTGCGGGTTCCAACGGATGACGGCCTGACCACGGGTAACGGTGTCGCCCTTGTTCACGAGGAGCTCGAAGCCCTCGCCGTTGAGCTGAACGGTGTCGATCCCGAGGTGCGTGAGTACACCGTGGCCATCGCCGTCGACCACTACATAGGCGTGCGGGTGAAGGGAGACGACCACACCATCGACGGGGGACACCGCCTCCGAAGGCTCGCGCACGGGATCAATGGCGGTGCCCGGTCCCACCATCGCGCCGGAGAACACCGGATCCGGCACTGCCGCGAGTCCGATGGCGCGCCCGGCAAGTGGGGACGTCACGCTGGTCATGGGGGCCTCCCAGGGGTGGGGCTTCTTCGTGTCGCCGTCACTACCTGTTGCGAACGGCGTACTCTTCAGAAGGATATGTCAGAGGATGTTCGGGTTCGCCCGATGTTGGTCCCGATCCGGGCTGGTCCTTGGGCCTGGAGACTAGTGGACTAGACCGGTGGACTAGACCATACGCCTGAATCGATTTGCTTGGCCACTAGCGGGCCTGTACTGTCGTGACTCCCGCCAGGACGCCTCGTGTGAACTTCTCGCGAACGTCTGATGGACGGGACTCCTCCTCCTTCAGTGTCGACCTTGATCTCTGCCTGAATCCCCGCATGCCGTTTTCGGCAAAACGGTGATCGGTCAGCGAGACGGAAAAACGCTGATAGAGTCGGAACCGCCGGAAAGGGAAAACGCGAAAGCGAAGAACCTGGAAAGCGAGTGAGACTGACTCTGATAGAGTCGGAAACGCAAGACAGCAGAACGAAAGCCCGGAGGAAAGCCCCAGCCAGTGTTGCTGAGGGTGAGTACGAAGGAAGCGTCCGTTCCTTGAGAACTCAACAGCGTGCCAAAAATCAACGCCAGAAGTTGATACCCCGTCCACTTCGGTGGAT
>NZ_JBHWJY010000081.1:0-38378 GCF_042731135.1 Streptomyces sp. NPDC059874 | reverse complement strand
CACCGTCGAGCGGGTCACCGGCCGCCCGGCGCGCACGTTCGCCCAGTGGGCCGCCGAACACGCCGCACGCTTCCGCGCCCCGGGCCCCACCGGCTAGCGGGCCGGCGCCCGCAGTCGCTGGGAGGAACCGGCGGACTCCAGGGCCGGGCAGGCGGTCGAGGGACCATCCCCCAGCCTTCGGCCGGGGGGACCCCCAGAGCCGCCTGCCCGACCCCCTGATCACCGCTGGGCGAAGGCCGCGACGGGGTTCTTGAGGGTGCCGATCAGCTGGAGTGCCGCGGACGGGTCGGCGAGGTCGACCATCTGCTTGTTGTCGCGCAGCTGGAGGCGGTTCAGGCAGGACAGCTGGAACTCCTCCGCGAACAGGTCGTAGCGGGCGAAGCGCTCCGCCAGGGCCGGGACGGAGTCCTGGTAGTCGTGGGCGCAGTCCGCCACGGCCTTCCAGAAGGTGTCTTCCTCGCAGATGCCTTCCGAGACCAGGATCGAGTTCAGGAAGCGGAAGAAGCAGTCGAAGACGTCGGTGAAGATCGACAGGAGCTTCATGTCCTCCGGGATGTCCGCCCGGACCCGCTCCACCGCCGGCGGCAGCACCGCGTCCGGGTCCATGACCACGATCTCCTCGGCGATGTCCTTGAAGATCGCCCGCTGCACGACACCGTCCCGGATGACCAGGATGGTGTTCTCGCCGTGCGGCATGTACGCGAGGTCGTACTGGTAGAAGCAGTGCAGGAGGGGGAGGAGGTAGGCGCGGAGGTAGGGCTTCAGCCATTCCCTGGGGGTGAGGCCCGATTCGGCGATGAGCGCGCCCACGAAGGACTTGCCCTCCTCGTCCACGTGGAGGAGGGAGGCCATCGTCGCCAGGCGTTCGCCTTCGCCGAGCGAGGACACCGGGGACTCGCGCCACAGCGCGGCCAGCATCTTGCGGTACGGCGAGTAGCGGTCCGTCGCGCGTTCGTACTGGCGGTGGTGGTATCCGATCGCCGCGCGCTCGCGGATGATCGAGAAGTCGACGGACCGGAGGACCTCGTCCGACTCGATCAGGCGGTGCAGCCAGTCGTTGATGGCCGGGGTGGCCTCCATGTAGGCGGCGGAGAGGCCGCGCATGAAGCCCATGTTGAGGACTGAGATCGCCGTTTTGACGTAGTGCTTGGTGGGGGTCGTGGTGTTGAAGAAGGTACGGATCGACTGCTGGGCGAGGTAGGCGTCCTCGCCTTCGCCCAGCAGCACCAGGCGGCGGTTGGCGATCTCGGCGGCGAAGGTGACCGTCGTCTTGTTCCACCACTGCCACGGGTGCACCGGGAACAGGTGGTAGTCCGCCGGGTCCAGGCCCAGGGCGGCGAGCTTGGCCGCGAAGCCGGCGATGGCGGCCTCGCCCAGCTCCTCGCGCATGAACGAGTCGTGGTCCAGGCCCGCGCCCGCCGTGAAGGTGGACACGTCCTTGTGGGCAGCCACCCACACCAGGTGGACGGGGCTCGCCGTCTCCGGGGCGTACGAGAGGTACTCGTGCACGCCGAACCCGAGGCGGCCGTTGTTGGCGACGAAGCACGGGTGGCCCTCGGTCATGCCCGTTTCGACGTCCTGGAAGGAGGACTTCGCCAGGACGGCCGAGGAGAGCTGCGGCTTCGTGTACTTGAAGCCCGAGCCGGCCAGGGTGGAGGAGATCTCCTCCAGGTAGACCGGGAGGACCTCCGCGCTCAGGCCCAGGGCCTGCCGGAGCTCGATGTGGAAGTCCAGGGCGTCCAGCGGAAGCTCGGAGCCGCCGCTGTGGCGGGTGATCGAGGACTCGTCCACCGCCCAGTGGTCCAGGGCGTGGAGCTCGGCGCGGAACCGGTACTCGACCGTGCCGTCGTCGCTCCGGACCGAGTACCGGGAATCCCCGAGAGGAGCGGGGGTCAGCAGGCGTTCGTGCGAGAACTCCGCGAGGGCCTTGCGGACCAGGGCGCGGTTGGCCCGGGCCCACAGCTCCGGCGAGAGGTGGGAAACGGCGTCGGCGAGGCTCATATCGTGGCCGCCTCGAACTGGGCGCGGGTGCAGAAGCTGAGGAGGGCTTCCTTCTCGGGCTTCTGGATCGGGCCGTCGGGCACGAAGCCGACGGCCTCGTTGAGGGCGTGGACGGCCGTGTTGCGGACGTCCGGTTCGACGACGACGCGCTGCGTCGCCGGGTCCGCGAAGAGGGCGGACATGACCGTGGTGATCACCGCGCGGGTGAAGCCGGCGATCGGGGATTCGGTGGGCGCCACCAGGAAGTGCATGCCGACGTCCCCGGGCTGGGCGTCGTACAGGCCGACCAGTTCGAGCTCCGACGGGTCGTAGCTCTCCATCAGGAAGGCGGGGCGGCCCTCGTGGAGGCCGATGAAGGCCTGGTGGTGCTCGGCCGCGGCGATGCGCATGTACTCGCGCTCGACGTCCGGGAGGGAGGCGTCCTGCATCATCCAGAAGCCGGCTTTGGGGTGCGTGACCCAGCCGTGCAGCAACTCCGCGTCCGCGAAGGGGTCCAGCGGGCGGATGGAGAACGTCCCGAGCGCGGGGTCCGTGCGGGTGAAGAGGATGTCCGTGGTGGTGCTCATGCGTGCGTGCCTTCCGGGACTGCGAACTGCTGGAACGCGATGGACTTCTCGACCTTGTAGTACTCGCGGCCGAGGAGCTCGCCGATGATGTACGCGTTGCGGTACGCGGCCATGCCCAGGTCGGGCGAGGTGAGGGAGTGGTTGTGCGTGGTGCCGTTCTGGAGGAAGATCCCGCGGCCCGTGGTGTCCACGCTGTAGTTGCGGGCGGCGTCCAGGCGGCCGTGGCCGTCGAAGACCAGACGGTCGTGGACGGGGGTGAGGAAGTCCGGGATGCGGTACTTGTAGCCCGTGGCCAGGACCAGGCCCTCCGAGGTGAGGGAGAAGTCCCGCTCCTGCTCCTCCTGGCGCAGACCCAGGGTGTACGTGCCCGTGGTGGTGTCGTACGCCGTGGAGTCCAGGGAGGTGTTGGTGAGGAGCGTGGTCGGCACCGCGCCCGGCATGGTGATCTTCTTCTGGTAGAGCAGGTCGAAGATGGCGTTGATGAGTTCGCCGTCGATGCCCTTGAAGAGGTTCTTCTGCTGGGTTTCCAGGCGGTACCGGGTCTCCTCGGGGAGCGCGTGGAAGTAGTCCACGTACTCCGGTGAGGTCATCTCCAGCGTCAGCTTCGTGTATTCGAGGGGGAAGAAGCGCGGGGAGCGGGTCACCCAGTTGAGCTGGTAGCCGTGTACGTCGATCTCCGCGAGGAGGTCGTAGTAGATCTCGGCGGCGCTCTGGCCGGAGCCGACCAGGGTGATGGAGTTCTTCTTCTGGAGCTCCGCCTTGTGCTGCATGTACGCGGAGTTGTGCAGGAAGTCGCCGCCCAGACCGGCGCAGGACTCGGGCAGGTGCGGCGGGGTGCCGGTGCCCAGGACCAGGCGGCGGGCGACGTGGGTCTCGCCCTTGTCGGTGTGGACCTCGTACAGGCCGGCCCGCTCGTCGTACGTGACGTCGGTGACGGAGGTGGAGTACAGGACGTTGTCGAGCCGGTCGGCGGCCCAGCGGCAGTAGTCGTTGTACTCGGCCCGCAGCGGGTAGAAGTTCTCCCGGATGTAGAAGGAGTACAGCCGGTCCCTGTCCTTCAGGTAGTTCAGGAAGGAGAAGGGCGAGGTCGGGTCGGCGAGGGTGACCAGGTCCGACATGAACGGCGTCTGCAGGTGCGCGCCGTCCAGGAACATTCCGGCGTGCCACTCGAAGTGCGGCTTCGACTCGATGAACAGGCCGTCGAGCTCGTCGATCGGGGCGGTCAGGCAGGCGAGTCCCAGGTTGAAGGGACCGAGGCCGATTCCGATGAAGTCGTGGGGCTTAACGGTGGACGGCAAGGGAGTCTCCCAGGAACTGCGCGGCGTGGGTGGCGAGGAGGTCGAGGACGGCGGTGATGTCGGCCGTCGTGGTCTGCGGGTTGAGGAGGGTGAACTTCAGGTACTGGTCCCCGTCCACCTTGGTGCCGGCGACGACGGCCTCACCGGAGGCGAACAGGGCCTTACGGGCGTGCAGGTTCGCCTCGTCGATCAGGTCCGGGCGGACCTCGCCGTCGGGGACGTAGCGGAAGACCAGGGTGGAGATCTGCGGGCGGACGACGACCTCGAAGCGCGGGTCGGCGGCGATGATCTCGTAGCCCGCGGTGGCCAGGTCGACGACCTCGTCGAAGAGCGAGCCGACGCCGTCGGCGCCCATGACGCGCAGGGTCATCCAGAGCTTGAGGGCGTCGAAGCGGCGCGTGGTCTGGATGGACTTGTCGACCTGGTTGGGGATGCGCTCCTCGGCCATCCGGCGCGGGTTGAGGTAGTCCGCGTGGTACGTGGCGTGCTTGAGGGTGTCGCGGTCGCGGACGAGGACCGCGCTGGAGCTGACCGGCTGGAAGAACGACTTGTGGTAGTCGACCGTGACCGAGTCGGCGTGCTCGATGCCGTCGAGGAGGTGCCGGCGGGTGGGGGAGACCAGCAGTCCGCAGCCGTACGCGGCGTCCACGTGCATCCACGCGGAGTGCTCGGCGGCCAGCTGGGCGATCTCGGGGAGCGGGTCGATGGACCCGAAGTCGGTGGTGCCGGCGGTGGCGACGACGGCCATGGGGAACAGGCCCTCGGCGGCGCAGGCTTCCAGCTCCAGGGCGAGGAGCGAGGTGTCCATGCGGCGCTTGCGGTCGACCGGGACGGCGATGACGGCCTCGTAGCCGAGTCCGAGCATGGCGGCCGACTTCTTCACGCTGAAGTGGCCGGCCTCGGAGGTGAAGATGCGCAGCTTCGGGAGCAGCTCGGCCTTGGTGAGCTCGCGGCCTTCGTCCAGCGCCCGCTTCATGACGATGCGGCAGGCCTCGTCGCGGGCGAGGAGCAGCGCGTGGAAGTTGGACTGGCTGCCGCCGGAGGTGAAGATGCCGTCCGCGGCCGGCCCGAGGCCGATGCGCCGGGCGGTCCAGTCGATGAGGCGGCGCTCGATGAGCGTGCCGCCGATGGACTGGTCCCAGGTGTCGAGGGAGGAGTTGACGGCCGAGAGGACGGCCTCGCCGAGCACCGCCGGGATGACGACCGGGCAGTTGAGGTGGCCGAGGTAGCGCGGGTGGTGGAAGTACACCGCGTCGCGCAGGTACACGTCCTCCAGCTCGTCGAGTGCGGCGGCCGGGTCTTCGAGCGGCTTGTCCAGGTCGATCGCGTTGATGACCGGGGCGAGTTCGTCGACCGAGATGCCGGTGTGCGGCCGCTGCGTGCCCGCGAGTTTGGCGGCGACGCGTTCGACTCCCTCGGTGACGGAACGCCGGTAGAGGTCCGCGGTCGTCTCATTCAGCAGATGCGAGCGCATCAACTTTCCTCCGGGCAGGGGGGCGGGGGGTGGGGTGTTGAAGTTAGGTTAGCCTAACCTAACTTGAATGTGCAAAGAGAGATGGGCCCCGGCCGGAAGCCGGGGCCCATCTCTCAAATGCCCTGCAAATGACGCGAGTTGACTACAGCTCGGAGGTCGGCTCCTCGCTGGGGGCCTGCCCCGCGTACGCCTCGGCGAGGAGCTGTTCCTCGCTCGCGCCGAGCCGCCAATAGCCGGTGAAACGCACCGAACGGCGGTCGACGGATCGTTCCTGCACGAAGTGGCGGCGCGTCGCGCGCACGGTGCCCGCCTCGCCCGCGAGCCAGACGTACGGGGCTTCGGCGGTGGCGGGTTCAGCTGCGCGCAGCGCGCTCAGCACCTGCTCGGTGCGGTCGCGGCCGTCACCCTCGCGCACGATCCAGGTGATGTCGGCATCGGCGGGCGCCGGCAACGGCAGCCGGTCGTCCTCGTGCGGCACTTCGAACCAGGCCCGGACCGCCGTCCCGGCCGGCAGCCGCTCCAGGATCGCGGCCGCGGCCGGCAGAGCCGTCTCGTCCGCGTACATCCAGATCGCGTCGGCGGCCGGCGACGGCTGGAACCGTACGGACTTGTTCTCCGCGACGGCCGGGCCGATCGCCATGATCCGGCGGCCGGTCACGGCCCGCCCGGCCCAGCGGGAGGCCGGGGACGCGTCCCCGTGGAGGACGAAGTCGATGTCGACCTCGTCGGCGCCCTCCGTCGTACGGCGCTGTTCGCGCACGGTGTAGGACCGCATCACCGGACGCTCCTCGTCCGGCATCCCGCGCCAGGCACCGAACCAGGTGTCCTCGTCCGTGGACGGGAGCACGGTGTGCTCCTGGCCGTCGGGCGGCAGGAAGAGCGAGAGGCTCTGGTCGAAACCGCCCGAGCGGAAGTCCTTGAGGGACTCACCGCCGAACGTGACGCGCAGGAACGAGTGGCCGAGGCGGCGGGTGCGCAGCACTTCGAGCTCGAAGAAGCGGAAGTGGGCGATGGCCGGGGCGTCGTCGGACGCGGTGGCGGTCATGCGGTGAGTTCCCCCTGGAGTGGTCACCGGCGGCGCGGGGCGCCGCCGGTGGGGTTCAACTGGTTCAGCTGACCTTCTTGGCGTTCTGGATGGACTTCGCGAGGTCCTCCAGGATCTGCGCGCACTTGGCGTACGAGTAGATCGGCTCGGTCACGCGCGGGGTGATCTGGCCGGCCTTGACGGCGGGCAGCTCGGCCCAGGTGGCCTTCGCCTTCAGCTCCTCCGGCTGCAGCGTGCCGGTGCGGTTGTCGAGCAGGACGACGTCGGCCTTGTACTTGCCGGCGTTCTCCCAGCTCAGGCTCTCGAAGAAGCCGCCCTCGTCCAGCTTCTCCGGGGTGACGAACTCGACGCCGAGGGACTTGAAGTACTTCAGGTCGGCCGAGGTGTCCGGGGTGGAGGCGTAGAACAGGTCGGCGGAGCCGGAGCCGGCGAGCACCTTGATTCCGGGGTTGGCCTTGGTGGCCTCGCGCACCTTGGCGGCGGCGGCCTCGAAGCGAGCCTTGGAGTCGACGGTGTTCTTGGCGTTCATGTCGGCGCCGAGGGACTTGGCGAGCTCCGCGGTGCGCTCCAGCGCCTTGTCGAGGGTGGCGTCGCCGCCCACGGAGACGGCGGCGGCCGGGGCCAGCTTCAGGATCTTGTCCTTGGAGGCCTCCGGCACGTACCAGTAGCTGCCGTCCCAGGTGTTGGTGAGCAGCACGTCGGGCTGGAGGGCGGCGTACTTCTCGACGTTGAACTCGTCGTAGACGTTGCCGAGGATCTCCACCTTCGAGATGTCCATCGAGCCGGCCTGGACGTCGGGCTTGCCGTCGGCGGTCTTGGTCGGGCCGAAGACGCCCTTGACCGGGATGCCGTAGTCGTACAGCGCGGCGGCGGTGCCGGTGAAGGCGACGATGTTCTTCGGCTTCGACTTGGTGCTGACCTCCTTCTTGGAGGCGTCGTCCATGAAGGTCCAGGCGCCCGAAGCCGCGGAGCTCTTGTCCGAGCCGCCGTCACCCTTCTTCGCCGAGTCGGTGCCACCGCACGCGGCGAGCGCCGCGACCAGGCCGAGGGCGCCGCCGGCCGCGATGATGCCGCGACGGGTGAAGGGGGAGGTGCGGGACTTGGGCATGTCGGTGTCCGATTTCGTGCGTGCCGGTGGCCACTGGGCCGTTCGGAGGGAAGGTTAGCCTAACCTTGGCTGAAGTTGGTAAGGGGGGCCTAACTTTCTCCGGGAACGCGAGAGCGGCCCGCGTAGGGGGACGCGGGCCGCTCTGAAACGGGGGCGGGATCAGCCGTTGAAGCCCAGCTCACGGGCGATCAGCATGCGCTGCACCTCGCTCGTGCCCTCGCCGATCTCCAGGATCTTCGAGTCCCGCCACATGCGCGCCACGGGGTACTCGTTCATGAATCCGTAGCCGCCGTGGATCTGGGTCGCCTCACGGGCGTTGTCGACGGCGACCGTCGAGGAGTACAGCTTGGCGATCGCCGCCTCCTTCTTGAACGGCTCCCCGAGCACCAGGCGCGAGGCCGCGTCGCGCCAGCCGATGCGCGCCATGTGGGCACGCATCTCCATGTCGGCCAGCTTGAACTGGATCGCCTGGTTGTCGCCGATCGCCTTGCCGAAGGCGTGCCGCTCCTTCGCGTACTTCACCGACTCGTCCACGCAGCCCTGCGCGAGGCCGGTGGCCAGCGCCGAGATGGCGATCCGGCCCTCGTCCAGGATCCGCAGGAACTGCGCGTAGCCGCGGCCCTCCTCGCCGACGAGGTTCGAGAGCGGGACCCGTACGTCGTCGAAGGACAGCTCACGGGTGTCCGAGGAGTTCCAGCCCACCTTGGAGTAAGGGGCGGCCACCGTGAAGCCCGGCGTGCCGGACGGGACGATGATCGAGGAGATCTCCGGGCGGCCGTCCGCCTTGCGGCCCGTCACGGCGGTGACGGTGACCAGGCCGGTGATGTCCGTACCGGAGTTGGTGATGAAGCACTTCGAGCCGTTGATCACCCACTCGTCGCCCTCGCGGACGGCGGTGGTGCGGGTGCCGCCCGCGTCCGAGCCCGCGCCGGGCTCGGTCAGGCCGAAGGCGCCGAGGATCTCGCCGGAGCACATCTTCGGCAGCCACTGCCGCTTCTGCTCCTCGGAGCCGAAGAGGTAGATCGGCATGGCGCCGAGGGAGACGCCCGCCTCCAGGGTGATGGCGACCGAGGAGTCGACACGGGCCAGCTCCTCCAGGGCGATGCCGAGGGCGAGGTAGTCGCCCCCCATGCCGCCGTACTCCTCCGGGAAGGGCAGGCCGAACAGGCCCATGCGGCCCATCTCGGCGACGATTTCGTAGGGGAACTCGTGCCGCTCGTACAGGTCGCCGATCTTCGGCGCGATCACGTCGTGCGCGAACGCCTCGACGGTGCGGCGGAGTTCCTCGTGCTCGGGGGTGAGCCGGTGGTCGAGGGACATGGTGTGACTACTCCTTGTGGGAGAGGGCGCGGACGGTACGGGAGGGGCTGGGGCGTCCCAGCTGTTCGGCCATCCACACGCTTGTGGCGGTGAGGGCGGCCAGATCGACCCCGGTCTCGATGCCGAGGCCGTCGAGCATCCACACCAGGTCCTCGGTGGCGAGGTTGCCGGTGGCGCTCTTCGCGTACGGGCATCCGCCGAGGCCGCCTGCGGAGGCGTCGACGGTGGTCACGCCGTGCTGGAGCGCGGCGAGGGTGTTGGACAGGGCCTGGCCGTAGGTGTCGTGGAAGTGCACGCCGATGCGGTCGGTGGCGACGCCTCGTTCGTTCAGGCCGGTGAGCAGTTCGCGGACGTGGCCCGGGGTGGCCACGCCGATGGTGTCGCCGAGGCTCAGCTCGTCGCAGCCGAGGTCGAGCAGGGAGGCGGCAACGGAGACCACCTGGGGGATCGGGACGGGGCCCTCCCAGGGGTCGCCGAAGCACATGGAGAGGTAGCCGCGGACGTGCGCCTTCTCCTGCTTGGCGCGCGCGACGACCGGCTCGAACATGGCGAGGGACTCGGCGACGGTCCGGTTCAGGTTCCGCGAGGCGAAGGTCTCGGTGGCCGACCCGAAGACCGCGATGCGGGTGGCCCCGAGGGCGAGCGCGCGATCCAGGCCGCGCTCGTTCGGCACGAGGACTGGGAGGTCGGCCTCCACATCGGCGAGCAACGGGAACAGCTGCTCGGCGTCGGCCAGTTGGGGCACCCACTTGGGGTGCACGAAGCTGGTCGCCTCGATGGTGGTCAGCCCGGCGGCGGCGAGGCGGCGGACGAACTCCGCCTTGACCTCCGTGGGTACGGCCGACTTCTCGTTCTGGAGCCCGTCACGGGCCCCGACCTCGTGGATCCGGACCCGGGGCGGGAGACCGGGGGCCGGAACGGTCATGGGCAGCCCGCTCATTCGCCCGCCTCCTCTGCCGGGGTGACGACGGCCAGGACCTGGTCCATGGCCACGGTGCTGCCGGGGGTCACGTCGAGCTCGGTGACGGTGCCGGCGTGCGGGGCGGAGATGACGTGCTCCATCTTCATCGCCTCGACGACGAGCAGGCTCTGACCGGCGGTCACCTCGTCCCCGACGGCCACCTTGACGACCGTGACGGTGCCGGGCATGGGAGCCGCGAGGGTGTTGGCGCCGACCCTGCCGGCGCCGCTGAGGTTGGCCACCACTGGGTCGTACGTCTGCACGTGCCAGGAGTCCGCGTCGCGGCCGAGCCAGGTCCCCTCCGGGGAGGTGGCGTGGCTGAAGCGGTGGGTGACGCCGTCGAGTTCGATCGTCAGGTGGTCGCTGGTGCGGGCCACGATCCGGGCGCGGGCCGGTGCGCTGGGGCTCTGCCCCAGACCCCGCGCCTCAATCGTCGGCGAGGCTGGGTTTGGTGCGGCGCCGCTGTCGACTGCGTCCAGCAGGACTTCCTGCTCAGTGCCTCGCTGCCGGGTGCGGATGGTGACCGGGTCCTGGCCTGGGAGCCGGAAGTGGTGCACCGTCCAGGTGGGAGTCCCGCCGAGCCGCCAGCCGTCGGCGGCGTCGAACGGGTCGACCCAACCCGCAGTCCCACTCAGCCCCGCCGGCGTTTGAGGCGCCGCCTTCAGCAGCGCCGCCGCCGCGTACACCTCGGCAGGCACGCCCTCCGGCAGCAGGGTGGGGAGGTCGCGCTCGACCAGGCCCGTGTCCAGGTCGCCGGATACGACGTCCGGGTGGGCCAGCAGCCTCCGGAGGAAACCGGCATTGGTCTGGACGCCCAGGATCACCGTGTCCGCGAGGGCGGCCCGCAGCATGCGCAGGGCGGTCGGGCGGTCGGGGCCGTGGACGATGACCTTCGACAGCATCGGGTCGTACGTCGAGCCAACCGGAACACCCGCCGTCAGGCCGGAGTCGGTGCGCACCGCCCCGCCGTTCGGCTCCGACAGGGCCAGCACGGTTCCGCCGGACGGCAGGAACCCGCGCGCCGGGTCCTCCGCGCAGACGCGGGCCTCGATCGCGTGTCCGGTCAGCCGGATCTCGTCCTGGGTGACGGGCAGGGCCTCGCCGGAGGCGACCCGGAGCTGCTGCTCCACCAGGTCCAGGCCCGTGATCAGCTCGGTCACCGGGTGCTCGACCTGGAGGCGGGTGTTCATCTCCATGAAGTAGTACGAGGACGGGTCTCCGCCCGGGACGATGAACTCCACGGTGCCCGCGCCGACGTACCCGCACGAGCGGGCCGCGTCGACGGCCGCCGCGCCCATCGCGGCGCGGGTCTTCTCGTCGAGCAGCACCGAGGGGGCCTCCTCGATGACCTTCTGGTGCCGGCGCTGCAGCGAGCACTCGCGCTCGCCCAGGTGGATCACGTTCCCGTGGGAGTCCGCCAGCACCTGGATCTCGATGTGCCGGGGCCGGTCCACCCAGCGCTCCACCAGCAGGGTGTCGTCGCCGAAGGAGGACCGCGCCTCGCGGCGGGCCGCCGCGATCTCCTCGGCCAGCACCGCCTCGTCGCGTACGAGCCGCATGCCCTTGCCGCCGCCGCCCGCCGAGGGCTTCAGCAGCACCGGCATGCCGATCTCCGAGGCGGCCGCGACCAGTTCGGCGTCGGACAGGCCGCTGCCCGAGGAGCCGGGGACCACGGGCACGCCCGCAGCCTTCACCGTCTCCTTCGCGCGGATCTTGTCGCCCATCAGGGAGATCGCGGAGGCCGGCGGCCCGATGAACGCCAGTCCGGCGTCCGCGCAGGCCTGGGCGAAGGCCGCGTTCTCGGCGAGGAAGCCGTAGCCCGGGTGCACGGCCTCGGCGCCCGTCCGCTTCGCGGCATCCAGCAGGCGCTCCACCGACAGGTAGCTCTCGGCGGCGGCCGCCGGGCCGATCCGGACGGCCGTGTCGGCCTCCCGTACGTGACGCGCGTCGGCGTCGGCGTCGCTGAAGACGGCCACGGAGCGGATGCCGAGCTCCCGCAGGGTGCGGATGACCCGGACCGCGATCTCGCCGCGGTTCGCGACCAGAACAGTGCTGAACATCAGTGAGGTCCTCACGTCACATACGGAAGATGCCGAAGCCCGAGTCGCCCAGCGGGGCGTTCGCGCACGCGGTCAGGGCCAGTCCCAGCACCTGCCGGGTCTCCATCGGGTCGATGACCCCGTCGTCCCACAGTCGCGCCGTGGCGTAGTAGGCGTTGCCCTGTTCCTCGTACTGCGCGCGGACCGGGGCCTTGAAGGCCTCCTCGTCCTCGGCCGGCCACTCCTGGCCCGCGCCCTCGATCTGGTCGCGCTTGACCGTGGCCAGGACGGAGGCCGCCTGCTCCCCGCCCATCACGGAGATCTTGGCGTTGGGCCACATCCACAGGAAGCGCGGCGAGTACGCCCGGCCGCACATCGAGTAGTTGCCGGCGCCGTACGAGCCGCCGACCACCACGGTGAGCTTCGGCACCCGGGTGCAGGCCACGGCGGTGACCATCTTGGCGCCGTGCTTGGCGATGCCGCCGGCCTCGTAGTCCCGGCCGACCATGAAGCCCGAGATGTTCTGGAGGAAGAGGAGCGGGATGCCGCGCTGGTCGCACAGCTCGATGAAGTGGGCGCCCTTCTGCGCGGATTCGGAGAAGAGGATGCCGTTGTTGGCGACGATGCCGACCGGGTGGCCGTGGATCCGGGCGAAGCCGGTGACCAGCGTCTGCCCGTACTCCGCCTTGAACTCCTGGAAGCGGGAGCCGTCCACGATCCGCGCGATGATCTCGCGGGCGTCGTAGGGGGTGCGCGAGTCGACGGGGACCGCGCCGTACAGCCCGTACGGGTCCACCTTCGGCTCTTCCGGCGCCTCGACCGACCAGGGCAGCGCCCCGCGGTCGGGCAGGGTCGCCACGATGTTCCGTACGATCCGCAGCGCGTGCGCGTCGTCCTCCGCGAGGTGGTCCGTCACGCCCGAGACCCGGGAGTGGACCTCGCCGCCGCCCAGCTCCTCGGCCGTGACCACCTCGCCGGTGGCGGCCTTCACCAGCGGCGGGCCGCCGAGGAAGATCGTGCCCTGGCCGCGGACGATGACGGCCTCGTCGCTCATCGCCGGGACGTACGCGCCGCCCGCCGTGCAGGAGCCGAGGACGGCCGCGATCTGCGGGATGCCGGCGCCCGACATGCGGGCCTGGTTGTAGAAGATGCGGCCGAAGTGCTCCCGGTCGGGGAAGACCTCGTCCTGCATGGGCAGGAAGGCGCCGCCCGAGTCGACCAGGTAGAGGCAGGGGAGACGGTTCTCCAGGGCCACCTCCTGGGCGCGCAGGTGCTTCTTCACGGTCATCGGGTAGTACGTGCCGCCCTTGACGGTGGCGTCGTTCGCGACGATCACGCACTCGCGCCCGCTGACCCGGCCGATGCCCGCGATGACCCCGGCGGCGGGGGCCGCGCCCCCGTACATTCCCTCGGCGGCCAACGGGGCCAGCTCCAGGAAGGGGGATCCGGGGTCGAGGAGGGTGTCCACGCGGTCGCGGGGGAGGAGCTTCCCGCGGGCGGTGTGGCGGGCGCGGGCCTTCTCACCGCCACCGAGGCGGGCCGCGTCCAGCCGGGCGCGCAGGCCCTCGGCGAGTTCGCGGTGGGCGGCCTCGTTGGTCCGCCAGGCCTCGGACGCCGGGTCCGCGGCGGTCGTCAGCACTGGTGCCTGCTGCATCGGTCGAGCTCCCTTGCTCGGTCCACACTGTGCACACTGTTAATGGTCGTTAACGTGTATGCGCCTTAGGTTAACGAGCGCTAACCGCCCTGTCTAGAATGGATTCCCATGAGCACCAGAGCGGCCGCCCCGACCCGACGCGAGCAGATCCTCAGTGAGGCCGCCCGCCTCTTCGCCGCGCGCGGATTCCACGGAGTCGGCGTCGACGAGATAGGGGCCGCGGTGGGCATCAGCGGCCCCGGCCTGTACCGGCACTTCGCGGGCAAGGACGCCATGCTCGCCGAGCTGCTCGTCGGCATCAGCGAGCGACTGCTGACGGGCGGGCGCCGCCGCGTCGAGGAAGCCGACGGGGATCCGGCGGCCCTGCTGTCCTCCCTCATCGACGGGCACATCGACTTCGCGCTCGACGACCGGGCGCTGATCACCCTGCACGACCGGGAGCTCGACCGGCTGCGGGAGGCCGACCGCAAGCTCGTCCGACAGCTCCAGCGCCAGTACGTCGAGCTGTGGGTGGACGTCGTACGCCGGCTGCACCCCGAGGTGGGCGAGGCCCAGGTGCGGGTCTCCGTGCATGCGGTCTTCGGCCTGCTGAACTCCACCCCGCACCTGGCGGCCCTCGGGCGGGAGGCGACGGAGTCACTGCTCCGGCGGCTCGCGCACGGGGCGTTCGGGGCGCTGTCGGCGTGAGCGGGCGGGCCGGCCCGTCCCGCCGATCGGGATGGACGCGGCGCCTCCGCCTGGGCGGCGGCAGAATGGCCCGTATGCCGAAGCCGATAGAGACGCCCGACCGATCTATTGAAACGCCGAGCCGCGCCGAGCTCATCGACCATCTGGTCCGCACGCGGATCGCGGGACAGGTCGCCACGCCGCGCGAGAACAACCTCTCCCACTACAGGAAGCTCGCCAACGGCGACCGGCACTACTGGCTCGGCCTGGAGCTGGGCGACCGCTGGACCGACGAGCAGGACGTATTGGCCGTGATGGCCGAGCGCGTCGGCGTCGTGGACGACCCGGCGCACCGCGCCGGCCAGGACACCATCGACCCCGAGCTGACCGTGGCCGGCCTGGACCGGATGGCCGCGCGGCTGCGGAAGGCGGCGCTGGACCGGCAGAGCGTGCTCTTCGCCACCGGGCACCCGGGCGGGCTGCTGGACGTCCACCGCGCGACGGCGGCGGCCCTGCGCGCCGCGGGCTGCGAGATCGTCGTCATCCCGGCCGGCCTGCTCGCGGACGAGGGCTCGGTGTGGCAGTTCGCGGACGTGGCCGTGCTGGAGCGGGGCGCGACGCTGTGGCACACCCATTCGCCGGAGCCGATGGCCGCGATCCTGGACGGGCTGGCGGCCGCCGGGCGGCCGCAGCCGGACCTGGTCGTCGCGGACCACGGGTGGGCGGGGTGCGCGGCGCAGCGCGGGCTGGACGCCGTGGGGTACGCCGACTGCAACGACCCGGCGCTGTTCCTCGGCGAGGCGGAGGGCACCCTCCAGGTGGTGGTCCCGCTGGACGACCACGTCCGCGACCCGCGGTTCTACGACCCGATGGTGGCGTACCTGCTGGCCACCGCCGGTCTGTCGGACGCGTAGCCCCTGCGCTGCGGCGCCGTGGCGCAAGCGCCCTCGGGCTGCGCCCGAGCTCCTGGGGCTCCGCCTTTGGCCGGCGGGCTGGGTTGCCCGGAGGGCGATTTCAGCCCCGCCGGCGATTGAGGCGCGGGGGTTCGGGGGCGGAGCCCCCGCAGCGGCGGCGCGCCCGATTCCGGAGCCACCGCTGTCAGTGGGGGCCGCTACCGTCGCGGCATGAGTGATGACCCGAATCCGTTGTCCGGGCTGGGCTCCGCGCCCCCCGGCCTGCCCCCGGGCAGACTCGTCAGTCGGCCGGTGCGGCGGCGCCGGATGCGGCGGGCGCGGCCCGAGCCGTTGCTGTGGCTGTCCGACGGGCCGGTCGACGCCCCCGCCGCCTCGTACCCCGCGCCGGCCGGGTTCCAGACCGTGCTGCTCCACGACCGGCACGGCCCGCAGGAGTGGTGGGACGACGCGGAGACCCTGGATCCGGACCGGACCTCCGACCCCGACGACCACCATGTCGAGCCGGTGCTGCGGGACTTCTGGGGCGCGGTGATTCCCGACCCCGAGGAGGGGGAGGAGGGCGCCGAGCTGATCGCCCCCTTCGGGCGGGACTGGCCGGGCCTCGCCGCGGCGGGAGTGCCCCTCGGAGACCCGGACGCGGGGGCCGACGTACTGGCCCGCGAGCTCATACGGGACGGCGTGCTCGGCCGGCCCCGCCTCGCCCTGGTTCCGGCCGGGCGCGGCGCCGACGTGCCCGCCGCGTTCGGCTGGTCCGGTCCGGTCAACCACGAGAACGACACGGCCCGGATCAGCGCGGTGCTGCGGTCCTGGGAGGACCGGTACGGCGCCCGGGTGCTCGCCCTGGGCTTCGCCACCCTCGACCTGTACGTCCCGGCTCCGCCCCGCACCCTCGTCGAGGCCCTGCCGGTGGCCGCCGAGCACTTCGCGTTCTGCCCGGACAACGTCTGGCAGGGCTCCGGCACCGTGCGCGACTACGCGGAGGAGGCGCTGGTCGGCTCGACGCACTGGTCGTTCTGGTGGGACTGACGACCTACGGGGATCAGGCGCGCGGTACGCGCACGACGCCTTCCTGGATGACGGTGACGGCGAGGCGTCCGTCCTGGGTCCAGATGCGGGCCTGGCCCAGGCCGCGGCCCGCCGCCGCGGACGGCGACTCCTGGTCGTACAGCAGCCATTCGTCGGCGCGGAACGGCCGGTGGAACCACATCGCGTGGTCCAGCGAGGCCCCGACCACGTCGCCGACCGCCCAGCCGCCCCGGCCGTGCGCGAGCAGCACCGAGTCGAGCAGGGTCATGTCGGAGACGTACGTGGCCAGGCAGGTGTGCAGCAGCGGGTCGTCGCTCTCCAGCTTGTCGGCCGTACGGAACCACACCTGCGTGTGCGGCTCGATGGGCTCGCCGACGCTGCCCCACGGCGGGGTCGTCGCGTACCGCAGGTCCACCGCGCCGCGCGCCTCGATCAGCCGCTCCACCACGCCGGGGTCGCGGAAGATCTCCCGGTACGCGGGCAGGGATTCCTCCGCCGTCGGCAGGGACTCCGGGTCCGGGGCGGCGGGCATGGCGGCCTGGTGGTCGAGGCCTTCCTCGTACGTCTGGAACGACGCGGAGAGGTGGAAGATCGGCTGGCCGTGCTGGACGGCGACGACCCGGCGGGTGGTGAAGGACCGCCCGTCGCGGATCCGGTCCACCGTGTAGACGATGGGCGCGCCCGTGTCGCCGGTGCGCAGGAAGTACGAGTGCAGCGAGTGCGCGGTGCGGTCCTCGGGCACGGTCCGGCCGGCCGCGACCAGCGCCTGGGCCGCGACCTGACCGCCGAAGACGCGCGGTACCAGCGAAGGACGGCTGGTACCGCGGAAGATGTTCTCCTCGATCTGCTCGAGGTCGAGCAGATCGAGGAGCGTCGTCAGTGCCTCGTTCATGGGGGAAGGGTAAGTGCCTTGACGGATTTCGGACTTACAGGCCCATGGACTTGGCGATGATGGACTTCATGACCTCGCTGGTGCCGCCGTAGATGCGGTTCACGCGGTTGTCGGCGTACAGGCGGGCGATCGGGTACTCGTTCATGTAGCCGTAACCGCCGTGCAGCTGGAGGCACTTGTCGATCACGCGGTGCGCGACCTCGGTGCAGAACAGCTTCGCGGACGCGGCCTCGGCGGCGGTCAGCTCACCGGCGTCCAGGGCCTCCAGGGCGCGGTCGGCGACGGCCTCGGCGGCGTCCACCTCGGCCTGGCAGGCGGCCAGTTCGAACTTGGTGTTCTGGAAGTGCGCGACCGGCTTGCCGAAGACGGTGCGCTCCGTCACGTACTGCTGGGCGAACCGGATGGCGGCCTTGGCCTGCGCGTACGCGCCGAAGGCGATGCCCCAGCGCTCGGACGGCAGGTTGGCGCCGAGGTAGTAGAAGCCCTTGTTCTCCTCGCCGAGCAGGTCCTCGACCGGCACCTTCACGTCGACGAACGCCAGCTCGGCGGTGTCGGAGGTACGCAGGCCGAGCTTGTCCAGCTTGCGGCCGATGGAGTAGCCCTCGGACTTGGTGTCCACGGCGAAGAGGGAGATGCCGAAGCGGCGGTCCTCGGCCGTCGGGGCGGAGGTGCGGGCGCAGACGATCACGCGGTCGGCGTGGACGCCACCGGTGATGAAGGTCTTGGCGCCGTTGAGGACGTAGTGCGTGCCGTCCTCGGAGAGCTTGGCGGTGGTCTTCATGCCCGCGACGTCGGAGCCGGTGCCCGGCTCGGTCATCGCGAGGGCCCACATCTCCTCGCCGGTGACGAACTTCTCGAGGTAGCGCTTCTTCTGCTCGATGGTGGCGAGCATCTTGATGTAGGGCAGGGCGAGCAGCACGTGCACGCCGGAGCCGCCGAAGTTCACGCCCGCGCGGGAGGTCTCTTCGTAGAGGACGGCCTCGAACTTGTGGGTGTCCAGGCCCGCGCCGCCGAACTCCTCGGGGACGTTGATCCCGAAGACGCCCAGCTCGCCGAGCTTGTAGTAGAAGTCGCGCGGCGCCTGGCCGGCGGCGAACCACTCGTCGTAGACGGGGACGACCTCGGCCTCGATGAAGGCGCGGATGGTCTCGCGGAACGCCTCGTGGTCCTCGTTGAAAACGGTACGGCGCACAGCCGGCTCCCTTCGGTCGCGGCGGTCCGCCGCTTATGCCTAAGCGCTTGCTCAGATTAAGTTACCGGCGAGTTGTCCTTGCTGTCCAGAGTGCCGTACGCCACTGGGAATCAGCCCGGCACGCCGAGCAGATCCAGCAGCTCGTGGAGGCGGGCGGCAGGCAGGCCCGGGTTGGCCGCCGCGCCCTCGGCGTGCTCGGGGTCCTCCAGGAGCGGCAGGAGTACGGCGAGGGGCAGCAGGGGGTTGGCGGCGGCTGCCCGGCGTACGAGGGCCTCGGGATCGGAGAGGAGCCGTACGGGCGGCTCGTCCAGCGCGACGTCGGCGGCGGCCAGCGCGCGGACCTCCGGATCCTCGTGGCCGAGCAGGTGCCCGAGCCCGGTACGGGGCAGGTCCGGCAGCGTCAGGAGGTACGGGCGCTCCCGGGGGCGGGAGAGGAAGGCGTCGAGCACGAGCGCGGGCGGCGCGAGGGGGTGGTGGAGGGCCAGCGCGTGCCGCACGTCCGGATCGGGGTCCGCGGTGAGCGGCTCCACCAGCTCCCGCGGCAGCCGCGGGTTCATGGCGGCCAGCCGGCGCAGGACCGGGTGCTCGGAGCGGGCGCAGGCGGCGTACCAGTCGGCGTCCAGCTCCGGATCCGGGTACGCGGTGTCCCAGTCGATGACGGCGTCGATGGCGCGGCACTGGGCCCAGGTGCGGGGCAGCGGCTGGATCCGGGCCCGCGAACGCACCGTCTCGTCCGGGTCCTCGGCCAGCTCCGCGAGGAGGGCGGGGGTGAGGTCGGCGCGGGTCGCCACGCGGTTGCGGACCTCGGGATCGGGGTCGCGGGCGAGCCGTGCGACGGCGTCGGCGGGCGTGTGGGGGTTGTGGGCCAGGCCCCAGTGGTTGCGGCCCGCTGCGAGGCAGGCCTCGACCACGGCCCGGGTCACGGGGTAGTTGGTGAGCAGGACCGCCCTGGCGTGGCAGTCCTGTTCCGGCAGGTCGGCCTCCATGGCCTCGGGGTCGAGGTACCGGTGCGCCCGGGCCGCGGCCTCGCGCACGCCGGGATCCGGGTCCGAGAGGAGGGCCTCGCGCTGTCCGGGTGTGAGGTGTTTCCACTGGTCGGTCCCGCGGGCGCGGAGTACGGGGTGCGGGTGCTCGGGCAGCCGGAGGCGGAAGGAGAGCGGTATCTGCCGGGAGGACTCCAGCTCCTGGGCGATCTCGCCGGCGGTGAGCCAGTCGTTGTTCCCCGGTCTGTCCACCGCGGTCAGCAGGGTTTCCAGGACCTCGTCGGGCAGTGGCCGGATCCTGTGGTGGGTCCTGCGCGGGCCCCCGGCGAGCGTGCCGCGCACCCGGCCGTCGGGGTCGTGGACGAGCCGGCCGCGCTGGGCGGGGTCGGCGTGGGGATTGCGGGCGAAGGCCCGTCGGACCGTGTGCTCGGGGTGGGCGAGCACCGCCTCGACGACTTTCGGGGGCAGGTCGCGCTCCTCGCAGAGGGTCGTCCACGCCGCGCGCGCGGCCGGGTCGAGGAGGCGGAGCAGTACGTCCGGCGGCGCGGCCGGATTGGCGGCGATGCCGCGCAGTCGCTGTTCCTGGAGGGAGTCCGGGGCGGAATCCGGGCGGGAGGAGGAGGCCATCAGAGCATCCTCGCAGTGATCGAGCCCGTCCCGCGAGGTGGCGAGGCCGGTACGCGCCCGGCGTCGGCGGAGAAGGCAGGGCCTCCCGGTGCCGCGGGTGGGGTCGCACCCGCGAGCAGCCCAAGAGGTCCTGCCTTCGCGCCGGGCTCCTGCCGTCAGAACCTCAGCGTGGTCTCGGGCGGGATCACGATGGTGCCGAGTTCGGCGGTCAGCGGATCCGTGCCTCTCTGCTCGATGGTCAGAACGACGTCTTCGTAAGTGACCTTGACCAGGGTGGCGGTCCAGTTCCGGTTGGGGCACACCCTCTGTGCGGGAGGCGTCGACGGAATGGCGAGGGTCACGTTGGTGAAGGTGATCTGACCCGAGCTCGGCTGGATGGTCTGTGACGGGCCCGTCACGCGGTTGAACCTGGTGCGCTGGCCGGGAGCGACGTTGCCGGCCGGGTTCTTGCACGCGTACTCGGCCACGACGGAATCTGCCGCGAGGAAGGCTTGGCTGGGGCGGTTGCCCAGGCCGGCTGCCTTGCCGCTGCACTGGAGTCCCGAGGTCAGAGACGTGGTGCAGACGATGTCGCCGATGAAGTGTTCGCCTTGAGCGGTGGCGGTCACCGTGCCGGCGGCACTGGCGAGGAGCGTGAGGAGTGCGGTCGCGAGGACGCGTCGCATGAAATCTCCGTTTCGATGGAGGCGAGACGGGTGCGCGACGTGGGGTTGGGCCGCGTCGGCGACTGAAGCCATGTCACGCGGGGGGAGGAGTCATGCGCAGGATGCGGCGTACGGCGTACGGATCGTGACGGTGGAGGTGACACCGTCGGCGAGTCGGCGGGTGGTTGCTCATGTCGGCCGTGCCCCCTGTGCTCTCCGTACCCGTCACTCCGGGTGGGGCGCGCCCGGTTCGTCGTGGCGGAGCGCGAACCACAGCTCCATGCGGACGTCCACGTCGTCCGGGTCCCGTCCGAGGAGCACGGCCGTACGGGCGATGCGCTGGCGGACGGTGTTGCGGTGGACGCCGAGAGCGGTGGCGGTGCGGTCCCAGCTGCCGTGGTGGGTCAGCCAGGCGCGCAGGGTGTCCCGCAGGACGGGGGAGAGGGGGGCGAGCAGGGCCTCGGCGTGGGCGCGGGCCTCGGCCTCGCCGACCAGGCCCGCGAAGCCGGGGTCCCGGTGTCGGGCCAGCGCGGTACGGGCCGCCTCGGCGCGCTCCAGGGCGCGCCCGGCCTGCGCGTCGGCGGCCGCCAGGCCTGCGGGCGCGGCCGCGGCGCTCACCCCCAGCCGCCAGCCGGGCTGCGGCCCGGGCTCCCGGTCGGTGAGCAGGCGTACGTCGTCCCCGCGCGCGTCCAGCAGTACGGTGCCCAGTGCGGCCGCCAGGGCGTGCGGGTCGCCGGCGCCGCGGGCGTGCACCGCGTACCAGGGCCCGGGGGCGAGGGCCGCGGCCGGGTCGCCGTCGAGCAGCAGCCGGGTGAGCGCGGCCGCTTCGGTCCCGGCCGGGCGGCTCGCGGTGAGCAGGCTGAGCAGCACGGCCGCGACGGAGGCGATGGTGTGGTCGCCGGGGGAGCGGGCCGGGGTGGCCAGGGCCAGCACGCGACCGCCGCCGACGGCGTAGGCGGCGAGGTGCGTGCCGGCGAGGGTGTCGGTGGCCGTGGCCACACCCCCGTGCGCGACCCGCCGCGCGAGCGCCCCGACGGCGGCCAGGACCTCATCGGCGGGGGCTGGGCCGGCGGCGGGCGGCCACGCTTTCGGGCGGGGGTCCCGGTCCGCGGTGGGTTGCCGCTCGGCGTTCCGGGGGGTCTCCGCCCGGGGCTCCGGGGTGGGCGCGGGTCGGGATTCCGCCGGGGCGGCCGCCTCGGGTCGCGCGGGGGCGGGCGGGGTCGGGGTGGTTCCGCCGGGGCCGGCCGGGCGCCGGGGCGTCTCCTCGGGCGCCGAACGTGGCGAGGGGTCGGAGGGCCGGGCGGGGGTGTGTTCGGCGTCCTGCGGGGACGCCCCGGCACCCACCCGTCCCCGTCGGAACCGGTCCTCGGCGGCGTCGGCGGTCGGGGCCTCTGGGCTCGGGGTCAGCAGGGCCGCCCAGCCCCCGAGGGTTCCCGCCAGGCGGGTCAGTACGGCAGGGATCGGATCGGGTCGGGCGGCGGCCGCCGCCAGGGACTGCTGGGCCTCGGTCACCCGGCGCAGCTCGCGCGTACGAGCCTGCGCCATCAGCCGCCAGACGGCGCGGGCGACCGCCGTGAACGGGGTGCGCGGCGGGACCTCCAGCAGCGGCAGCCCGTACTGGTCGCAGGCTTCGACGAGGGCCTGCGGGACGACCTCGTGCACTGGCGTCACCCCGAACCCGAGCGCAGCCACCCCGGCCCGCACGAGCCGCCGCACGTACTCCCTGGCCTCCTCGACCGCCCCGGCCTCCTCGACCGACTCGACCGCCCCGGCCTGCCCGGCGTCCACGGCCCCCCCGGCCCGGCCCGCGCCCGCGAGGCCCGCGCCCGCCGTCAGGAGGAGTTCGCCGCCCAGGAGGTAGGGGGACGGGTCCGCCATCTCCGAAGCGTGCACCCCGTGCACGTCCACCTCGCCGACACCGCCGCCCGCGAGCAGCCGCAGCCCCAGCTCGTCCGCGCCGAGCAGCGCGGCCAGCCGCACAGGCTCGGTCGGCGGCGTGGGCCGCGCATCACGGGAAGACGGCCGCATGGATACTCCGTACATGTCGATGGCGATCAGTGGATAAAACGTACACTGCGCGCCCCGCGCGTGTCCGCTTACGCTCGAAGGACCGCACCAGCACGACCAGGACCTCCGGAAGGGCACCCCTCATGAGCACGCAGCCGCGCGGCCCCGTCGACTCCTCCCGCATCCCGCGCTACGCGGGCCCCGCGACCTTCGCCCGGCTGCCCCGCCTCGACGAGGTCGGTTCCGCCGACGTCGCCGTCGTCGGCGTGCCCTTCGACTCGGGCGTCTCCTACCGCCCCGGCGCCCGCTTCGGCGGCAACGCGATCCGCGAGGCCTCGCGCCTCCTGCGCCCGTACAACCCGGCCCAGGACGCCTCCCCCTTCGCCCTCGCGCAGGTCGCGGACGCCGGCGACATCGCCGTGAACCCCTTCAACATCAACGAGGCCGTCGAGACGGTCGAGGCCGCCGCCGACGAGCTCCTCGGCAACGGCTCCCGCCTGATGACCCTGGGCGGCGACCACACCATCGCCCTGCCCCTGCTGCGCTCCGTCGCGAAGAAGCACGGCCCGGTCGCGCTCCTCCACTTCGACGCGCACCTGGACACCTGGGACACGTACTTCGGCGCCGAGTACACCCACGGCACCCCGTTCCGCCGCGCCGTCGAGGAGGGCATCCTCGACACCGAGGCGCTCTCCCACGTCGGTACCCGCGGCCCGCTGTACGGCAAGCAGGACCTCGACGACGACGCCAAGATGGGCTTCGGCATCGTCACCTCCGCCGACGTCTACCGCCGCGGCGCCGACGAGGTCGCCGACCAGCTGCGCCAGCGCATCGGCGACCGCCCCCTCTACATCTCCATCGACATCGACGTGCTCGACCCGGCCCACGCGCCCGGCACCGGCACCCCGGAGGCGGGCGGCATGACCTCCCGCGAGCTGCTGGAGATCATCCGGGGCCTGTCCTCCTGCAACCTCGTTTCCGCCGACGTGGTCGAGGTGGCCCCGGCGTACGATCACGCCGAGATCACCTCGGTCGCGGCCTCGCACACCGCGTACGAGCTCACCACGATCATGAGCCGTCAAGTCGCTGCGGCCACGCAGCGCCGATAAGCACAGCGCGGCGGCGAAGGCGAAGCAAGCAGCGCATCACGAAGGGCACGCAAGCACGTGACGCACGACCACGACCTGGTTCTCCGTCCCACCGAGGCCCAGACGGCCGCCGCCCTGGCGCCGCCGCCGGGCCGGACGGGCGGGGACCTGGTCGTGGAATCGTTGCGTTCCCTCGGCGCGACCACCGTGTTCGGACTGCCGGGGCAGCACGCCCTCGGCCTCTTCGACGCGGTCGGCCGCTCCGACCTCCGCCTCATCGGGCTCCGCACGGAGAACAACGCGGCCTTCGCCGCGGACGCGTACGGCCGCCTCACGGGCGAGGCGGTCCCGCTGCTGCTCTCGACCGGCCCGGGCGCGCTCATGGCCCTGCCGGCCCTCGCCGAGGCGGCGGCCGCCTCGGCCCCCGTCCTGGCCATCTCCTCCCAGGTGCCGACGCCCGGCCTGGGCGGCGGGCGGCGCGGCCACCTGCACGAGCTGCGGGACCAGGCGGCCTCGTTCCGCGGGGTGGTGAAGTCGGTCCACACCGCCCGCACCCCCTCCCAGATCCCCTCGGTGATCACGGAGGCCTGGGAATCGGCCCTCACGGCCCCCCACGGGCCCGTCTGGGTGGAGATCCCGGAGGACGTCCTGCGCGCCGAGACGTTCATCCCCCAGGTCACGGGCACGGACGCGACCCCGCACGAACTCGCCCCCCGCCCGGAGCTCACCGCACTGGCCGCCCACTGGCTGTCGGAGGCCTCCCGCCCGGTGATCATCGCCGGCGGCGGTGTCGTCCGGGCCGACGCGTCCGGCAAGCTCAAGCAGCTCGCGGAACGCCTGAACGCGCCCGTCGTCACCACCTTCGGCGGCAAGGGTGCCTTCCCTTGGACGCACCCGCTGTCCCTCCAGTCCTGGCTGGAGGACCGCCACATGACGGACTTCCTGGAAGACGCGGACGTCCTGTTGGTCGTCGGCTCGGGTCTGGGCGAACTCTCCTCGAACTACCACACGTTCTTCCCCACGGGCCGGGTCGTCCAGATCGAGGCCGACCTCGGCAAGCTGGAGTCCAACCACCCCGCGCTCGGCATCCACGCGGACGCCCGGCTCGCCCTCCAGGCCCTCCTCGAAACGGTGCCCGTGCGCGAGGACCCCGACGCCCCCGAGCGGGTCCGGTCGCTCCTCGCCGACATCGCGACCCGCCTGTCCGCCCAGGACGTGGCCCTGGAGCAGCAGCTCCTGACCTCGATCCGGGCGGCGCTCCCGGCCCGTTCCCCGTCCTTCTGGGACATGACGATCCTGGCGTACTGGGCCTGGTCGGCCTTCGACGCGAAGCACCCCAACACCATGCACTCGGCCCAGGGCGCGGGCGGCCTCGGCTACGCCTTCCCGGCGGCACTCGGCGCGGCCCTCGCGGAGCCGGACACCCCGGTCCTGGCGGTCTCGGGCGACGGTGGAGCGATGTACTCGATCGCCGAACTGGCCACCGCCCGCCAGCACGACCTGGACGTCACCTGGCTGATCGTGGACGACGGCGGCTACGGCATCCTGCGCGAGTACATGACGGATTCCTTCGGCAGCGCCACGGCCACGGAACTCACCCGCCCCGACTTCGTCGCCCTGGCGGAGTCCTTCGGCGTCCCGGCGGCCACGACGAGCCCGGAAACCCTCAAGGACGACCTGAAGAAGGCCCTCGCCACTCCCGGCCCCTCGGTCCTCGTCCTCCCCACCACCCTCAAGATGTTCGCCCCGACGCACGGTTAGGGGCCGCGCGGGCGGCTCGTTAGGGTGGCTGTGATCAGATCCGGGGCGGAGTCCGAGGGGGAACGGTGTCGTTCGAGCAGGAGTGGGCCCAGCAGAAGCAGGTCACAGCCCCAACCGGTGACCCGTCGCCGCAGATGCGGCTGAACCAGCTCCCCGCCGACCAGGGCGGCGGTCAGGGAGTGCTGGCGACTGCTCCTCCGGAGAAGAAGAAGGCCGCCAACACCATCGAGAACGTCCTGCAGCCCGGCACGAAGAAGGCCGCCGACGCCGCGGACGAGCCGACGCAGGGCGCCGTCAAGGCCTTCAACGGCTGGGAGACGGCGGTGGGCCTGTCGAAGGCGCACACGCATTGGGACGACCAGGTCAAGCGGCTGATGGCGCGGCTCGACTCGGAGAAGACGGCCCTGCGCGGGGCCTCGAACCTGTTCACCGGACAGGACCAGCTGACGGGACGGACCTTCCAGCCGGTGCAGTCGTCCAAGGTGTCGGGACTCTAGGGGGAGACGGACGTGCCGAGCTATCACGAGATCATGCAGACGGACCTCTCCGCGCTGACGACGGCCGCCGAGGGCTGGAAGTCCATGGCGACGCAGTTCAAGACCATGGAGGACGTCTACGAGAAGGAAGTCCAGAGCGTCTCCGCCGGGAACGGCTGGCTGGGCAGCAGCGCGCAGACGGCGAGCACCAACTCCTCGATGACCCGGGGCGAGTTCGACGCGGCCCAGACCGAGGCGCTGGCCATGGAGTCCCTGCTCCGCGACGCGCACGGCCGCTTCACGGAGCTCAAGGGCCGGGTGACCTCCGCCGTCGAGGACGCCGTCAAGGCGGGCATGAAGGTCTCGGACGCCGGCATCGCGAGCTACGACTACAGCAAGGCCGACCCGGCCACGGCGAACGCGGTGCGCCACGACCCCGACCTCCGGAACGTCGAGCAGTCCTGGACGAGCCGGATCGCCGACGCGGTCAAGGCGGTCACGGAATTCGACGCGGACGTCAAGGTCGCTCTGCTGAACGCGTCGGGCGCGGACGGCACGGCGATGTTCGGCTTCAACTCCAAGCCCGTCAACGACGTCGAGGCCGTGGAAGCGCTGGCCCTCACGTCGAAGATCCGCTCGGGCGACGCCTCTCCGGAGGAGCTGAAGCACTACGACGAGCTCCTCAAGCAGAACTCGGGGGACAAGCACTTCAGCGAGGCGTACCTGCACGCGATGGGCGCGAAGGACACCCTGCACCTGGCCGACCAGATGAACCTGGCGTCCAACGACCGCGGTGCGTCGGCCGCCGACAAGAAGCTCTACGAGTCGATCAACACGGGCCTCGCGAACACGATCGCCTCGGGCACGAAGGACCCGGACAGCTACGCCTACAAGCCCTTCGTGAATGGGCTCAACGAGCAGGGCAAGGAGCTGGTCGCCAAGGGCCTGCGGCCCACGTACGGCTACCAGGCGCTGGTCACCCTCATGGGCAACGGCGGCGGCTACGGCAAGCAGTTCCTGAACGACATCGGCGACGGCATGATCGCGGCCGAGAAGTCGAAACCGCACATGTACGACCACGCCTACGACTCCCAGCGCCCGAACCTGGTCTCAGACCCGCTGGACGGCCTGCTCGGCATCATGGCCAAGGACCCGGAGTCGGCGACGTACTTCCTCGACCCGGAAGCGCCCGGCAACAAGAACGAGCACCTGAAGTACATGCTCAACGACCGCGACATGCCGGACCCCTGGATCTCGACCGCCGTCGGCCCCCCGATGGAGATGCACGGGGACAAGACGGCGGGCCTCGGCGCGGCCATCCAGGCGGCGGCCACGGGCCACACGGACGGCGAGAAGCTCGGCCCGCCCGGGCCGCACACCGAGGGCCAGGCGCGGGTGATGCACAACGCGATCCGTCTCCTCGACGACGAGATGGGCGGCGACGAGTTCCCGGAGGACCTGCAGGGCTTGCAGCAGCCGATGGCGAAGGCGCTGGTCGACTACGTGGCGGACACCCACGTCATCCTCGGCGGCCAGGAGTCCGCCCTGGGCGGCATCAACGGCAGCGACTCGATCCACGGTTCGGGCGACAAGGCCCAGATCGCGGTTGGCCAGGGCAGCCTGGTCCGCGTGATGCGCGGCATCGCGGACGACGGCCCGGCGTTCGCCTTGATGGTCGAGGCGGAGCGCGCGTACTCGGCGGAGCAGCTCGCGACCGCCGCCCCCTACAAGGGCGACCTACACGGGGTGAGCGCGGACTGGGACAACCGTGCTCACGGCATCGGCGCGGCGACCGGCGCCCTCAACGGCATCGGGGCCGACGTCTACAAGGACAAGGAAGACGACCGGGTGGAGTGGGCGGAGGGCACGTCCGAGCACTCGGCTGCCGTCGCCAACGGGCTCATCGGTGAGATTCCGGTGGCGGGCACGGTCGGAGGCTCGTTGATCGACTCCCTCAAGTACGAGTGGGTGAAGGACATCAAGGATGCGGCCGAGGACCAGAGCAAGCAGGACTCCAGCAGGAACTACGGGGCGGGCGTGGAGGGGACCAATCGCTTGCTCGACGCATGGGGAGGCGAGCGGAAGATCGACGAGGATCCCGCGTTCAAGCACGCCAAGAACGAGGCGGGCGAGGCGTACACCTCCGGACGGGAGGCTGCTCGTGCACACCTCAGGCCCTGACGCGCTCAAGATTCTCGGACGCTCGACGGCTGCATTCGTCTGTGTGCTGATGCTGGCCGCGTGCACCTCGGGCGGCTCCGAAGCGGAGGCTGTGAACCCGTGCGGGATCAGCGCTTCCTCGGAGGAAGATGCGCTCATCCGGGAGATCCTCGCTACCGAGGACTTCGAGACGAAGGCCTACAAGTCCACGAGCGAGCTGGTGGACAAGGTGAAACGGGCGTTGCCGAGCATGCGACCAGGGAAGAATTCGTACTTCAACGCCGCATGCCGCTACGGGGTGGAGGACCAGGACCGAACCGTCACTGCGACCTTCTCCTTCGGCTGGTCCCCTCGGGAACTTCCCGGGCCCCCGTCCAGTGGCGTGTCCTACGAACTGAACGGCGCGCGCGGTGTCACTAGCGGGTCCGACTCCACGCTGCTCGTCCAGTGCGACATGCCTGGTGAACTCGGAGCGCAGTCGCGGAACGTGTGGTTCTCGGCGGAAGCCTATTTCTCGTTCATGCCTGCCGGGCCCGGTGTGGACCAGTCGGGTAAGGACCGGCAGATGACCCTCACCTACCTCATGGCCCGCCGTGTCACCGAGGCCCTCGGCTGCGAGAACAAGCCCCTGGACAAGCCCCCCGTGGTGAAGCCGCTGCCCAGCCCGTGAGCCGGGGCGGGCCCGTCAGCAGGCCGGGCCCGGCTTCGCCGCCGCCGTCGCGCGCAGGAGGTCCCGCAGGAGGTCGAAGTCGATCGACTCCGGCTTGCGGAAGCGCAGGCAGCCCTTGCCCATGTCGTGGCCGGCCAAGGCCTCGGCGAGGGCGTCGCGGACCTCGGTGCGCAGGAGGTAGAAGGAGATGTACTGCTTCTGGCTCGCGAACGCGATCTCGCCGACGCCGTCCCGTTCGTAGACCGGCATCCCGTACGCCATGACCTCCTCGAAGCCCTTCAGCTCCGCCCGGCACAGCCCCCGCAGCCGGGTCAGGGCTTCCCTGCGGCCCTCGGGGACCTCCGCCAGGTAGCCGTCCACATCGCTCGCGTCGCTCTTCACCCCCACCACGCTAGAGGAACTCGGCCCCGGCGGTCAGCCCCGCCATCCACAGCGCCGACAGGCCCGCCGCCCACCGCCGGCGGGTCTTCGGCCAGTCGCAGTCGAGTACGGCCGCGATGCCCCACGGGGGGGAGCAGTACCAGCGCGGCCACGAGCAGGCCCGCCGGGTGGTGCTCGGGGCGGGGGCGGCCGGCGCGGATGCGGTCGCGGCGGCGTTTGCGGCGCAGGGCCCGCTGCTGTCGGGGGGAACGGGGTCTGGGTGACATGGGCCCGCGATCCCCCGGAGCCCGTGAAGTCAAACGCGTGGTGACGAGGTGCCGCCACGGATTTGCGGAGCGGTGCGCAGAACCGTTCGATTGTTGCGGCGGGATGAAATCCGCCGGTCGGGGCGTTGGCGCTTCCGGCAGGACAGGACGAACGGGGAGGCCCACGTGGCGGCGGCAGAGACAGCGGCTGGGGACAAACAGGGCTGGGGCAGGCGACTGGCCGCCTATACGTGGCGCTACAAGCTCAACGTGCTGCTCGCGCTCGGGTCGTCGCTGGCCGGTATGGCCGTCATGGCCCTCGTGCCCCTCGTCACCAAGGTGATCATCGACGACGTCATCGGTGACCGGAGCAAGCCCATGGGGCCCTGGGCCGGGATGCTCGTCGGCGCGGCCGTGCTCGTCTACGTGCTGACCTACGTACGTCGGTACTACGGCGGCCGGCTCGCCCTCGACGTGCAGCACGATCTGCGTACCGACATGTACGACACCATCGCGCGCCTCGACGGGCGGCGGCAGGACGAGCTGTCCACCGGACAGGTCGTCGGGCGGGCGACCAGTGACCTGCAGCTGATCCAGGGGCTGCTCTTCATGCTGCCCATGACCATCGGGAACTTCCTGCTCTTCGGGATATCCCTCGGCATCATGCTGGCGCTGTCCCCGCTGCTGACCCTCGTGGCGCTGCTCATGGCGCCCGCGCTCTGGTTCATCGCCAAGCGGAGCCGCAAGAAGCTCTTCCCGGCGACGTGGTACGCCCAGAGCCAGGCCGCGGCCGTCGCGACCGTGGTCGACGGAGCCGTGACCGGCGTACGGGTGGTCAAGGGCTTCGGGCAGGAGGAGCAGGAGACCGGCAAGCTGCGCGAGGCCGGCCGCAGGCTCTTCGCCGGGCGGATGCGGTCCATCCGGCTGAACTCGCGCTACACCCCCGCCCTCCAGGCCGTACCCGCCCTCGGGCAGGTCGCGATGCTGGCCCTCGGCGGCTGGATGGCCACCAACGGGCAGGTCACGCTGGGTACCTTCGTGGCCTTCTCCACCTACCTCGCCCAGCTCGTGGGGCCCGTCCGGATGCTCGCCATGGTGCTGACCGTGGGGCAGCAGGCCCGCGCCGGCGTGGAGCGGGTGTTCGAGCTCATCGACACGGAACCGGTGATCCGGGAGGGTGCGCGCGAGCTGCCCGCGGACGCCGCCGCCACCGTGGAGTTCGAGGACGTGCGGTTCGGGTACGACCCCGAGCGGCCCGTTCTCGACGGGTTCTCGCTGTCGGTGGTGGAGGGGGAGACCGTCGCGGTCGTGGGGGCCTCGGGGAGCGGGAAGTCCACCGTTTCGCTGCTGCTGCCGCGCTTCTACGACGCCGACCGCGGCGCCGTCCGCGTCGGCGGCCACGACGTGCGCGAGCTGACCTACGCCTCCCTGCGCGGGGCGATCGGGCTGGTGCCCGAGGAATCGTTCCTGTTCTCCGACACCATCCGGGCGAACATCGCCTACGGGCATCCGGAGGCCGGTGAGGAGCAGATCCGCGCCGCGGCACGGGCCGCGCAGGCCGAAGGGTTCATCGAGGCCCTGCCCGCCGGGTACGACACCAAGGTCGGCGAGCAGGGGCTCACCCTCTCCGGCGGTCAGCGGCAGCGGATCGCGCTGGCCCGCGCGATCCTCACCGACCCCCGGCTGCTGCTCCTCGACGACGCCACCTCCGCCGTCGACGCCCGCGTCGAGCACGAGATACACGAGGCCCTGCGCGGCGTCATGGCCGGCCGCACCACCCTGCTGATCGCCCACCGCCGCTCCACGCTGGCGCTGGCCGACCGCATCGCCGTACTGGAGCACGGGCGGCTCGCCGACATCGGCACGCACGAGGAGCTGGAGCGCAGGTCCGCGCTGTACCGGCGGCTGCTCACCGACCCCGACGCCCTCGGCGCCGCCTCCCCGCGCACCCCGGACGCTCCCGCGATGGCCGAGTTCGAGCGGGACCTGAAGCGCGAGCGGGACCTGGAGCTCGAAGCCGAGATCGACTCCGAGCCGGTCAACGCCAAGCGCCGGGTCGTGGACGGAGTGACCCCCGAGCTGTGGCGACGGCAGGAGGACGCCAAGGGAGCCGACGCCAAGGGAGCCGACGCGAAGGGGACCGACTCCAAGGCGCCCGACGTCAAGGCGCCCGCCGCCGGGAGCGGGGCCCCCGGGGCCGGACATTCGATGGCCGGCGCCGTCGCCGGGATGCCGGCCACCCCCGAGCTGCTCGCGCAGGTGGCCGCGCTGCCGCCCGCCGACGACCGCCCCGAGGTGGACGAGACCCGCGCCGCGGCCGCCGAGGAGAGCTACGGCCTGCGCCGCCTGCTCCGCGGCTTCTGGGCGCCGCTCGCCATCAGCCTCGGCCTCGTCGCCCTCGACGCGGGCGCCGGGCTGCTGCTGCCGATCCTGATCCGGCACGGCATCGACCAGGGTGTGGAACAGGCCGCCCTCGGCGCCGTCTGGGTGGCCGCGGGCCTCGCGCTCGCCGTCGTCGTCGCGCAGTGGGCCGCGCAGTTCGCCGAGACCCGGATGACCGGCCGTACCGGCGAGCGCGTGCTGTACGCGCTCCGCGTCAAGATCTTCGCCCAGCTCCAGCGCCTCGGGCTCGACTACTACGAGCGCGAGCTGACCGGCAAGATCATGACCCGGATGACCACCGACGTGGACTCCCTGTCCAGCTTCCTGCAGACCGGGCTCGTCACCGCCGTCGTCTCCGTCTTCACCTTCTTCGGCATCCTGGTCGCCCTGCTCGTCCTCGACGTCGAGCTGGCGCTGATCGTCTTCGCCACCCTGCCGGTCCTGGTGATCGGCACGATCGTGTTCCGCCGGAAGTCGGTCGCCGCCTACGAGCTCGCCCGCGACCGGGTCAGCCTCGTCAACGCCGACCTCCAGGAGTCCGTCTCCGGGCTGCGCATCGTCCAGGCCTTCCGCCGCGAGTACGCGGGCGCCGACCGCTTCGCCGAGCGCAGCGACTCGTACCGCCAGGCCCGGGTCCGCGGGCAGTGGCTGATATCGGTCTACTTCCCCTTCGTCCAGCTGCTGTCCTCCGGCGCGGCGGCGGCCGTACTGATCGTCGGCGCCGGCCGGGTGGAGGCCGGCACGCTGACCACCGGCGCACTGGTCGCCTACCTGCTCTACATCGACCTGTTCTTCGCCCCGGTCCAGCAGCTCTCCCAGGTCTTCGACGGCTACCAGCAGGCCACCGTCTCCCTCGGCCGCATCCAGCAGCTGCTGCGCGAGCCCACCACCACCCCGCGCCCCGAAGAGCCCCGGCAGGTGTCGGAGCTGCGCGGGGAGATCGCCTTCGAGGACGTCCGCTTCCAGTACGGGACGGCCGAGGAACGCGGTGAGAAGGGGGAGGCGCTGGCCGGAATCAGCCTGCGGATACCCGCCGGGCAGACCGTCGCCTTCGTCGGCGAGACCGGGGCCGGCAAGTCCACGCTGGTCAAGATGGTGGCACGGTTCTACGACCCCACCTCGGGCCGGGTCACCGCCGACGGCGCCGACCTGCGGGAGCTCGACCTGACGGCGTACCGCCACCGGCTCGGCGTCGTCCCCCAGGAGTCGTACCTCTTCCCGGGGACGGTCCGCGACGCCATCGCCTACGGGCGGCCCGAGGCGAGCGACGCCGAGGTGGAGGCCGCCGCCCGCGCGGTCGGCGCCCACGACATGATCGCCACCCTGGACGGCGGCTACCTGCACACCGTCGCCGAGCGCGGCCGCAACCTCTCCGCAGGGCAGCGCCAGCTGATCGCGCTGGCCCGGGCCGAACTCGTCGACCCGGACGTGCTGCTGCTCGACGAGGCCACCGCCGCCCTCGACCTGGCCACCGAAGCCCAGGTCAACCAGGCCACCGACCGCCTCGCCGGCAAGCGCACCACCCTGGTGGTGGCGCACCGGCTGACCACCGCGGCCCGCGCCGACCGGGTGGTGGTCATGGACCGCGGCCGGGTCGTGGAGGACGGCAGCCACACCGAACTCCTGGCGCGCGGCGGCCGGTACGCCGATCTGTGGCGCACGTTCGTCGGGGAGGACGAGCGCGCCGCGGCCTGATCGCCCGACGGATCAGAGTTCGCCGAAGAGCAGGTTGCCCGGGGCGTCCTCGTCGGTGCCCGTGTAGTAGTCGCGGAGGGCGTCGAGGAGTTCGTCCACGGTCAGGGTGCCGTCCCCGTCGGCGTCGATGCGCCGGAAGAGCGCCTCGGTGTCGGCGGGGTCCAGCCGTGTGTCGAAGGCCTCCTGCGCCTTGTGGAACTCCTCCGGGCTGATGCGGCCGTCGCCGTCGGTGTCGACGATCGTGAGGATGGCCTGCAGCATCGGGCGGAACGAACGGTCGTAGGCGGGCCCGCCCTGCGCGTACAGGCGGGTCATGCCCTGCTTGTACTCCTCGGGGGTGACCTTGCCGTCCCGGTCCATGTCCAGCTCGGTGAACAGGTCCTGCCAGAAGTCGGCCAGCCCGCCCATCACCAGCATCGCCTTCGGCGAGGTGGGCGGCTCCGCGAGGGCCGACAGCAGCCGGGAACCGAGGGCGAAGATGTCGTCGGCGTCGATGACCCCGCTCTCGTCGGCGTCGAGGTGCGTGAAGGCGCGGTCCAGCTTGCGGTCGAGCAGGTCGTTCGTCATTTCACGGGCCTTTCACGGCTACGGCAGGCGTACGGATGGTCACCTAGCGTAATGTGCGACTGGATCGCGAACTCCCGTTCTCCCGCTGGGAAGTTGTGGATGCACTCTTACGAGGTAGGGCCGGCGCCCGCGGGCCGAGCCGGGGTCCTTGCTCACCGCAACCTTCCGGGGGGTCCGGGAGTCGTACGTGCGTACGCACGTTGTACGTACGACTGATGGGGGACAGGGTGTTGAAGGGGTGGTGGGGGCGCGGGCGTTGGGTCGCGCCCCTCGGGGTGTTCACGGCGGCGCTGTGGCTCTGTGTCGGGGGGCTGTTCACGGGGGCGGCCGCGCACGCGGCCCAGGCCGAGTCCGGGCGGTGCGGGGGCCGGCTCGTGCGGACGCTGCCGTTCGAGGCGGGCGAGGTGCGCGTGTACAAGAGCCGTACGCAGGCCTGCGTGTTGACCGTGCCGCGGGTCCCGGGCGAGCGGCGCCGGATGGCGGTGAGCATTCAGCCGCGGGGCGGAGCCCCGGTGCGCGATGCGGGACGGTTCACCCGGTACGCCGGGCCCGTCACCGTCGGCGCGATCAACCGCTGTGTGTACGTGAAGGGCGGCGTGGGAGCCGGAGCGGCCGACTCCGGCTGGATCCTGTGCTGACGGTCCGACCCAACAAGGTCTGGTCAGCGGTGTGTTGACCCCGCTAGGTTCACGGCGACCGAAGTGAACTCAAGGGGAGGGTGAATGCGCAAGACGCTCGGATGGCTGCTGTCGCTCGTGGTGCTGATCGGCACCATGGGCGCGGCCGGCTCCACGGCACAAGCGGCCACAGCCGCGGAGCCGGCCGCCGCCGCGGACATCAAGGACCAGATCCTCGGCATTCCCGGAATGAGCCTGATAGAGGAGAAGCCGTACCCCGGCTACCGATTCTTCGTGCTGAACTACGAGCAGCCGGTCGACCACCGGCAGCCGTGGAAGGGCACCTTCAAGCAGCGCCTGACCCTGCTGCACAAGGACGTGTCGCGGCCGTCGGTCTTCTTCACCTCCGGCTACAACGTCAACACCAGCCCGCGCCGCAGTGAGCCGACGACCATCGTCGACGGCAACCAGGTGTCGCTGGAGTATCGATTCTTCACGCCGTCCCGGCCCGACCCGGCCAACTGGGACAACCTGAACATCTGGCAGGCCGCCAGCGACCAGCACCGCCTCTTCACCGCCCTGAAGAAGATCTACAAGAAGAACTGGCTGGCCACGGGCGGCAGCAAGGGCGGCATGACGGCGACGTACTACGAGCGCTTCTACCCGCGCGACATGGACGGTGTCGTCGCGTACGTCGCGCCCAACGACGTCGTCAACAAGGAGGACTCGGCCTACGACCGGTTCTTCGCCAAGGTCGGCACCAAGGAGTGCCGCGACAAGCTGAACGCCGTGCAGCGCGAGGCCCTCGTCCGCCGTGAGCCGCTGGAGGCCAAGTACGCGGTCGCCGCCGCCGAGAACGGCTGGACCTTCACCACCGTCGGCAACCTCGACAAGGCCTACGAGGCCGTCGTACTCGACTACGTGTGGGCGTTCTGGCAGTACAGCCTGCTCGCCGACTGCGCCACGATCCCCACCGCCGCGACCGCGAGCGACCAGGAGATCTGGGACACGATCGATGCGATCTCCGGCTTCTCGGCCTACGCCGACCAGGGCCTGGAGACGTACACGCCGTACTACTACCAGGCGGGCACGCAGCTCGGCTCCCCGGACATCAAGCAGTCGCACCTGGACGGCCTGAGCCGCTACGGCTACCAGCCGCCGCGGAACTTCGTGCCCCGCGACATCCCGATGACCTTCCAGCCGCAGGCCATGCGGGACGTGGACACCTGGGTGCGCAACAACGCGAACCAGATGCTGTTCGTGTACGGGCAGAACGACCCGTGGGGCGCCGAGCCGTTCCGCCTCGGGTACGGGGCCCGCGACAGCTACGTGATGACCGCGCCGGGCGCCAACCACGGCGCGAAGGTCGCCGGGCTCCTGGACGGCGAGCGGACGCTGGCCACCGAGAAGATCCTCCAGTGGGCCGGAGTGGCTCCGGCCGCCTCGCTCTCCGCCGAGGGGAACGCGCCGTCGCTGGGCGCCCTGGCGGCGCCGGACCCGGTGCTCGACCAGCCCGAGCCGCGCGAGCAGCAGCTGCGGCGGTAGCACCGTCCTGTGGGCCACGGGCTGACGCCCTGGTGGGCGTGGTACGCCTAGTACGTCAGCCCGTGGCCCAGCGGGTAGCGGCCCGGCACCGGGACCGGGAGGTGGCCGGAAGGCCGCGCCGCCCCGGTGAGCACCCGGGCCGCCGCCCGCATCTCCACGTCCGTCCAGGAGTACGTAGCCAGTTCCGCCGCGCACGCCGGCAGCCGGGCCGGGTCGTACGGATTGCGGACCGCCAGCAGGACCACCGGCACGTTCGTGGCCAGGAGGTCCGCGATCAGGGTCCGCTGCGCGCTGTCCCCCTCCGGGACGTTGTACGTGCACACGAGCACCGCCTCCTGCCCGGCCGCGGCGGCCACCGCGCGGGCGGGCGGCGCGGCCGTCGCCCGGCAGCCCAGGGCGGTGAGCTCCCGCGCCAGAACGGCCGTCGGGGGTCCGGTCGTGCCCGAGGGGGACGCCGGGTCCGTGCCGGTGACCAGCAGGCGGGGAGCCTCGCTCGCGTCGAACGGCAGCAGCCCTTCCGGATTCGCGAGGAGGGTCGTCGTACCGGCCGCGATCTCGTCGGCGGTGGTGAGGTGCTCGGGGATGCCGACCGTGGCGTCCACCAGTGCGGCGGAGGTGAGCGGCTGGTCGAAGAGGCCTCTGAGGGCCTTCAGTTCCAGGATGCGGAGCACCGACTCGTCGATGCGGGCCTCCGTCAACTCACCCCGCTCCACGGCCGCCAGCACGCTGCGGTGCGCGAGCCCCAGGTCCGGCGGGTTCAGCAGCTGGTCGCAACCCGCCAGCAGGGCCAGCACCGGGACGCGTTCGTCCGCGTACTTCTGGCGGACCCCGGCCATGTCGAGGGCGTCGGTCACCACCACCCCCCGGAAACCGAGGCGTTCGCGCAGGATGCCGGTGACGATCGGGCGGGAGAGGGTCGCCGGATCGCCCGACGGGTCGAGGGCGGGGAAGACGATGTGGGCCGTCATGATCGCGTCCACGCCTGCCTGTACGGCCGAGCGGAAGGGCGGCTCGTCCAGCTCCTCCCACTGCGCGCGGGTGTGCCGCATCACCGGCAGGCCCACGTGGCTGTCCGTTTCGGTGTCCCCGTGACCCGGGAAGTGCTTCGCGGTGGCGGCGACGCCCGCGCCCTGGTAGCCGCGGACCTGGGCGGCGACCATGGCCGCCACGGCCTCCGGGTCGGAGCCGAAGGAGCGTACGCCGATGACCGGGTTGGCCGGGTTCACGTTGACGTCGGCCACCGGGGCGTAGTCCTGGCGGATGCCCATCGCGGCGAGTTCGGCGCCGGCGATGCGGGCCGCCCGCTCGGCGTCGGCGGTGGAGCCGGCCGCGCCGAGGGCCATCGCTCCCGGCAGGAGCGTCGCGGGCTTGCCGATGCGGGCGATGATGCCGTGCTCCTGGTCGGTGGACAGCAGCAGCGGGATCCGGGGGCCGGTGGTCAGTGCGGCCCGCTGGAGGCCGGCCGAAAGCTCGGCGATCTGCCGCGGGGTACGGGTGTTGTGGGCCCAGGCGAAGTAGATGACCCCGCCGAGGTGGTAGCGGGAGACCAACTCGGCGGCGGTGCGGACGCCGAAGAGGGCCTGGTTCTGTTCGGCGTCCGCGGGGTCGGGGTCGGTGGCCGAGTGGCCGTACGCGCGGGAGACGAAGAGCTGGCCGACCTTCTCGGCCAGGGTCATGTCCCCGAGGAGGCGGCGCAGCCGAGCCCGGTCGGGGCGGCGTCCCGGGGGCCGGGGCCCCTCGGGGGAGCGGTGGGCGCCGACGGCGGCGGAGCCGGCCCCGGCGGCCGTGACGGCGACCATGGCGGCCGCGGCGAGCAGGTTCCGGCGCGAGGCGAGGTACGGCACGCGCCGGACCATACCGCCGCGGGTAGGACGTGGCCGGGCGTGTCGAGGCGTGTCGCCCCCCGGACGGCTGCGCCGCGGCCCTGGCTTCGGCTGGTCGTCCGGGTGGCTGTGCGGTGCGGTGCGGCCGTGGCTGTGGCTGTGGCTTTGGCTGGTCGGCCGCCTGGCTGCGCCGTGCGGCCCTGGCCTTGGCTGGTCCGATTTCCAGTGCCCGGCTTTCCAGCGCCGGGCGCACCCATCCAGCCTCGCCGGCGTTCGAGCCGCACCCACCCAGCCTCGCCGGCGTTCGAGCCGCACCCATCCAGCCTCGCCGGCGTTTGAGGCGCGGGGTCTGGGGCGGAGCCCCAGTTTCGGGAAGGGGCGGGGTGGGGGAAGGCTCCGCGCAGCGGCCCGCCCCCGCGCTCCGAGGCGTTCGGTCCGCCGGGGCCGGCCGCGCGCCGGGGCGTCTCCTCGGGCGTCGAACGTTTCCAGGGGTCGGAGGGCCGAGGGTGGTTGCGTTCGACGCCCTGCGGGGACGCCCCGACGCACACCCG
>NZ_JBHWJY010000080.1:0-38816 GCF_042731135.1 Streptomyces sp. NPDC059874 | reverse complement strand
ACCCCAGGCGCTGCGCGCCTGGGCAAGGGCCCCCCTCGCTGCGCTCGGGGGAGGGGCGCTTCGCGCCCCGGAGCCCGCCCTTGGCGGGTGGTCCTCCGCTTCGCTTCGGACTAGTACAGTCCGCCTCGCTGCGCTCGGCGGAGGGGCGCTGCGCGCCCCGGAGCCGGCCTTTGGCCGGGGTCCTCCGCTTCGCTTCGGACCAGTGCAGCCCCCTCGCTGCGCTCGGCGGAGGGGCGCTGCGCGCCCCAGAGCTGGCCTTCGGCCAGGTGGTCCTCCGCTTCGCTTCGGACTAGTCCAGTCCCCCTCGCTGCGCTCGGCGGAGGGGCGCTTTGCGCCCCAGAGCCGGCCTTCGGTCGGTAGTCCTCTGCTTCGCTTCGGACTAGCGCAACCTTCCTCGCTGCGCTCGGAGGCGGGCGGCTTCGCAGCCCAGCCTTTGGCTGGAGGCTTCTCCGCTTCGCTCCGAAGAGGGCTCGTCCAAAGACTCCTCATGACTGCTCAGCTGAGGGCCGTTTCGTATCCCTGAGCCGGCCTTCGGCCAGTGGTTCTCTGCTTCGCTTCGGACTAGCGCAACTTTCCTCGCTGCGCTTGGAGGGGAGCAGCTTCGCAGCCCAGCCTTTGGCTGGAGGCTTCTCCGCTTCGCTCCGAAGAGGAGAAGCCAGCCTTTGGTCTGGAGCGTTCTGCTTCGGTACAGACCCACGTTGTTCCTTTGGGTCTTTTGTTTTGGGCGAAAGATCTGGTTAGTCCTGGCGATGAGCAGGTTCTGAGGCTGGAAGCCAGTGCCTTGCAGTGTCACGTTTCGGGGGTCCGGCCTAGTCATAGCGATGACATGTCCAGGAGTAGGAGGCTCTCGTGTTTGCTGGCTATCTAGTGGTGACCTTGGTGGCCTCGGTGGTCAACGGGTTGGCGGCCATTGCCAACTTCATTGGTCATGAGTACCCGAAGAGTCAAGCTGACAAGTTGAGTGTTCCGCGGTCCTGGATGAGGCCTTTGGGGACATTGCTGGCAGCAGGTTCGGTCGGGTTGTTGGCAGGCATGCAGGTGCCGTTGCTCGGGAGTCTCGCCGCAGGTGGGCTAATTCTGTACTTCTTGGGTGCCCTTTATGTCCACCTCAGGGTCGGGGACTACCAGCTGGGGGGCTGGGCGGTGTTCTTCTGTCTGGCGGTGGGTTCGTTGGTCTTGGGTGTGCTTTACCAGGGTGCTTGGTAGCACCCGGTTTTGGCGTTAACGGCGTTAACGGCGTTAACGCCGTTAACGGTGGGTGTGCTTCAAAGTTAGATGTGGATAGAGACGGGATTCAGTCAGTTTCGGTGGGGGTGGCCGGGGCTGGATGGGGCTGGTTTTGGGGTGTTGGAACGTCAGGAAGATGTGGTTCCGGGCGGGTTGGGGACGGCGTTCAGTACGCGCAGCGCGGCAGGGGACGGCCTATAGAAGGTACGGAGATGCGTTGTCGCAGGTCAGCCGGGGTACGGGGGGAAAGTTATGTCCCCTCAGGAGGGACATAACTCGGGGGATGTGTCGCTGGTAGGGGGACAGAACGAACGCAAAACGTCAAAGGTACTGACGGTTTTTGGGCTGAAACGTCAGGGGGGCTGACGTATTGCTGGAGATGTGTCCCCGAACTGGTGGAGGGCGGGGACTGGTTGGGGGCCTGCGGTGGTGGGGGCTCTGGAGGAGGGTGTGGCTGAGATATGTCACCTGTGGGGTTACATAAGACACGCCGAACGTCAACGAGCGTGACACTTGTGTCACCCTTGTTGACATACTGCTCTCTGCAGATCAACGAAGTGGAGAGCATCCTCGTGTCATCAGAGCCACAGCGCCGTCGGCCGAGTCCGCCGCGCGCGCCGCGTCCTGATCTCCCCGTTGATGACGCGATCTCGGCGTGGAGTCAGCCGCTGGCTCCGGTCAAGGATCTGGACAGTCTCGCCCGGCGGTACCCGAGCCGGAAGCTGACGCTGGACGGAGAGCGCAAGCCGCTGGAGTTCTACGGGACTCAAAGTCAGCCAAACGCGTTTTCGATGGACAGCCTCGAGTTCTTCCTGGTGATCGCGCAGTACTTCAGGGAAGCCTTGCCGTTGAGGCTGATCCTGCTGCTCATCGCGTGCCAGCGAGCGGGGGGCCGGATTCCTCTTACACAGGAGGAGATGGCTACGATCCTGGACGTCAGTCGGACAAAGACGTCGGAGGCGCTGCACACCGTCATGTCTCATGGGATCGTCTTCAAGGTGCGGCGGGGTGTGTACCAGTTCAACCCGCCCTACAGTTACCGGGTGGCTGAGTTCATCCCGGGTACGGAGATGACGGGTGAGTTCGTGAAGGTGGAGCAGCACAGCACCATCTCGCAGATTCGTAGCGATACGAGTCTGCCTGACCTGGTGCGCTTCCCGTCGTTGGACCACATGCGTCAGGCCATCGCGGAACTGCGGGCCGAACGGGCCAAAGAGCGCGCTGCACGTCGGCTGAGCCGATCGAAGCGCACGGAAGAAGGGACAGCTCAGTGAGCACCTTGCGATTCGCTGCGGTCAACGCCGACGGGCTTCTCTCCGACCTCGACCTTCCGCCTGCGGCCTACCGTGTGCTGCTGAAGCTGCGTTCGCTGAGCGAGCCGGGCGGGCGGATCCTCATCGATCAGGCCACCGTGGGCGGGCTGCTGGAGCTGAGCCGGCCGAGCGTCAACGCCGCGCTGCGGAGCCTGGAGCTCGCGAAGCTGGTGCGGAAGGTCCGCAACGGGGTGTACCAGATCAACCCGATGCTGGCCGGCTACAACTCGTTCGAGGACGCTGTCGCCGCCGTGAACGCCATGGCTGCCGACGAGCGGCTCGACGCGCGGGGGTATGTCGCCAGCTACCACCAGGCGGTGGCGGAGTATCAGGACCAGCTGGCAGAGCAGCGCAAGAAGCGGGCCGCGCAGGCGGCCGCGAAGAAGGCTGCCGAGTCGAAGCGGCGCAGGACGTTGCACGCCGTGGGGTGATGCGGGCGTCTGGGCGGGCTTGTGAGGGTGTTGGAGGGCCCCGGAGTATATCCGGGGCCCCTTTTGGGTTTTAGGGGCTCTGAGGGGGCGTTGTGGGACGCCTGTGCCCCGTGGCGCCCTTGAGCGTGGTTGTCTTCAGAATGCGAAGTCCACGTAGTCGATGTCCGTGAACTCGACCAGGAGGCTCGTGGCGCGGGCGCCGTTGTCCTTGAAGTAGATCTCCTGGAGGCCTTCGGCCGCGATCTGGCGGAGTTGGGACTCGGCGGCGCCGGCGTCCTGGGCGGCGAAGAGGCGGGCCGCGTACTCCGGGGGGAGATGCTGGGTGATGCGGCGCATGCGGCCGTCGTCGGTGGTGCCGGGGGCCGCGGTGAAGCCGAAGCGGGCGCGGGTCTCGATGACGAGGCCGGTGGTGCGGGCCGCCTGGTCGCGGGCACGCTTGCGGACCAGGGGCTGCCAGCGGCGGCGGACCTCGGCTTCGAGGCGGGCCGCGAGGGCCGGTTTGGGCTGCTTGATCTCGTTCTTTACGTAGCGCTCGACCGTGCGTTGGGAGATGTTGAGTGTTGCGGCGACCGCTTTTGTTGATTTGAGCTGTTTGACCAGGAAGCGCATTTGGGCGCCCGCGGACTTGGGGATGGGGCGGGTGAAGTGCTGTTCGTCGGCCCTGGTCAGGCTGTCGGAGATGTCGGACATTCGTTACTCGCCGTCTGCCGCTGCGTCGTGGCCCTTGATGTGGCGGGCGGGGTTGAGGTGTTCGTCGAGCATCTGGACGGCCCAGAGGAGGGGCTGGGTGCCCTCGTGCTTGACCATGCCCGGGCTGACGCCGAGGCGGAAGCCGCCGGGGAGGGGCTTGCCGTCGGGGGTGCGGGGGAGGAAGTCGAGGGGGCTGGGGCCGTCGGAGAGGTAGACGGCGCAGTCGGAGAGGACCGCGATGGGGTAGAGGTTGGCCGCTGTGGCCAGCTTTTGCATTTTGCGGTGCATGTTGACGCGGGCCGTGGAGATGACGGCGGCGCGGATGTCGGGGCGCCAGGTGGGGCGTTCGAGGGCGGGCCAGGCTTCGCCGGGGCGGTAGCCGGCGCCCTGGGGGCGTTCGCGGAGCTTGCCGATGCCGCCCTTGACCGTCGACTTGATCGCCGAGAGGACGGCTGCGGTTGAGTGGTCGTTCTGTTTGTGGGTGGCCATCGCGGTGAGGAAGTCGGGTTCCGGGAGCGACGGGGTGACGCCCAGGTCCGCCATCGTCGCCATGTAGGCGTCACGGAGGCGGGTGTACCAGGCGTCGAGGTACGGGCCGTGTTCCGGGCGGATCCAGGCCTCGGTGGGGTGGACGTCGTGGCCGAGCTCCCGCGCGTAGGCGAGGGTCGGGGTGGCGTACCAGGCGGGGCCGGTCGGGGGCTTGCCGTGGGGGGTGAAGGGGCTGGGGAGGCGGGGGTCGAGGGACAGGGTGGAGAGGTCCGCGAGCCAGCAGCCGGGGGTCTTGGGGTCGAAGCGGGGGGCGGTGGTGTGGGTGGCGGGGCCGAGGCCGACCGGGAGGCGGTTGGCTGCTGCGGCGAAGGCCATGTTGACGTCGATGCCGACGGCGTGGGTGCGGGCGCACTCGGCGTCGGTGAGGAGCTCCGGGTCGCGGATCCAGTCGTAGGCCTCTTCGTCGAGGACCTGGTCCGGGGTGCGCTGGTGGGAGCGGGGGTAGAGGGCGGCGACGACCGGGTGCTCGTCGGGGGCCTCCGGGGGAGCGGGGTCGACGGCGCGGGTGAGGGAGCCGGGGACGGGGGCCGATACCCAGGTGTTGGTCGCCTCGTCGCGTGCGGCGCGGGTGGGGGGACGGAGGGCCGTCATGAGTTCCAGGCCGGTGACGGCGGTGGAGCCGCGGGGGGTGAGGACGCGGGCGGCGTAGGTGGTGAGGAGCTCGGCGACTTCCGGGGCGGGGAGGGTGGCGGTGTCTTCGCCCCAGGCGCGGGGGTCGAGAGCGCCCCAGGGGAGGATCGCGAGCTGGACGCACTGGCGGCCGGTGGTGGGGGTCGCCGGGCGGTAGATGCGGGGCCAGGGGCCGAAGCCGCGGCGGGTCAGCTGCCATTTGCTCTTGGCGAGCTGCTTGAGGGTGGGGTGGTTGTCCGGGAGGCGGAGGGCGCGGCGGTCTTCGAGGGTGAGGGGGAGGCCGAGGCGTTCCACGGCGGGGGCGGTGAGGACGAGGAGCGGGTCGCCGTCCCTGCCGTTGCGGTGGAGGCGGGGGGAGCGGAGGTTCGCCTCGGTGAGGGCCCAGGTGAGGAGGGCGGGGAGGTCGGTGGTGGGGTGCTCCAGGATGAGGCCGGCTGCGGCGTAGGCGTGGCCGGTGCCGTCCAGGACGGCGAGGGGGCCGTTGCCTTCCAGGGGGTGCGGTGCTGTTCCCCTACCCGGCCCTTCCCGAAACTGGGGCTTCGCCCCAGACCCCGGGTGGGGCTGGGGGGTGCGGGCGGCTGCCGCTGGGTGGGCGGGTGATTGGGGCTCCGCCTCCGGGGTTCGGTGGGGGGTGGCGTTAACGGCGTTAACGGAGGCGGCCTCGGTGGGGTGTGCGGTGGGGGAGTGGTGGGGCTGCGGTGTGGTGGTGGTGTCTGACGGGTGGGTCGGCGGCTGGGGGTCCGCCTCGGGGTCCGCCTCGGGGGTCTGGTGGGGGGTGGCGTTAACGGCGTTAACGGCGTTACCGGGGGTGGGTTGGGCCGGGGGTGTTGCCGGGGGTGCCGGGTCGGCGTTAACGGCGTTAATGGGGTGGAGGGTGGCCAGGCCTTCGAGGAGGCGGGCGTAGGCGGCGCGCTTCGGGGGGCGGGGGGCTGTGCGGCCGATTTCCCAGGAGGTGACCGTTTCGCGGCGCACGGAGAGGGCCTTGGCGATCTGGTCCTGGCTCAGGCCGGCGGCCTCGCGGAGGCGCTTGCGCTCGTCCGGGTGCGGGAGCGCGTCCTTGGCGGCTGCTTCTTCCAGCAGGGCGTCGACCGCTGCGAAGAGGCTGTCTTGTTCGTTGGGCATTGGTACCTCCGAGGGCAGCCTATGTGAAACGCACTGCCGAACGCACATGAAACGCACGTGGGGGCGTTAACGGCGTTAACGGTGGCAGTGGCGTTAGCGGCGTTAATGCCCCCGGCGTGGGTGCGTGGTCCTGCTCAGATGCGCAGCATGAGGAGTTCCGTGACGGCCTTGAGGTCGTCCGGGGTGAGGTGCGCGGTGAGGGCGTCCGCGATCGTCTCCGGGGAGTTCGTGGAGATGGTGATGCGGGGGGAGGGAGAGGGAGAGGGGGAGGGGGTGGTGGGGGACTTGGGGGCGTTAACGGCGTTAACGCCGTTAACGGGGTGGGTGCGTTGGCGGGGGGGATTGACCGCGTTGAGGGTCTCGTCCGCTGCCGCCTCCTGGGACTCCTGGGGGAGGCGGCCGATGCGGCGGGCCGGTTCCACCTTGAGTTCGCCCGATTCCACCTTGTCCTGGAGGGCGGGGGTCAGGTTCAGGAGGGTCAGGCGCTGGGAGACCCAGGCCGGTGTTTTGCCGAGGCGCTTGGCGACCTGGGCCTGGGAGCCGTGGACGTCGACGAGTTCCTGGAGGGCGCGGGCCTGGTCCATGGGGGCCACGTCGACCCGGTGGATGTTGGCGATCAGGGCCGATTCCAGGATGTCCGAGGAGGAGGCCGAGAGGGCGTCGTTGACGTGGATGTGCATGGTCTTGAGGCCGGCCAGGTGGGCGGCTGCCAGGCGGCGGTTGCCGTCGATTACGACGTACGGGGCACGGCCCAGCCCGTCGGTGGCGCCCGGGTGGGCCTCCATGAAGGCCATGCGGGTGGCGACCGCGAGGGGCTGGAGCTGGCCGCGGGCGGTGAGGGACGCGGCCAGTTCTTCGAGTTCGGTGAGGTCTTCGCGGAGGTTGAACGGGTTGTGGGCGAGGGCCTCGATGGGCACCTCGGACGGCGGGACCACGCCGGAGGTGGGCGCGCCCGTCGCCTCGGCGATGGCCGCGCGGCGGGAGCTCACCCCGACCGGCTGGGCCCGGGCGAAGGATGCCGAGACTCCGAGTTTGTCTGCCTTGCTGCTCATGAGATCTCCCGGGCGAGGGCGCGGAAGGCTACTGCCTGGTCGCCCTTGGGTGCGTAGACGAAGAGGGGTTGTTTTACGCGGACCGCTTCGCGCTGTTCCTTGAGGTCGGGGACCACGGCGACGACGCGCGGGTCCTTTATGTCCATCCAGGCCTGGAGGGACGAGGTCGCGATGTAGCCGCGGCGACCGTCGTAGAGGTTGACGACGAGGCCCAGGTAGTCGATGTCCAGGCTGAGGTCGTCGCGGAGGTCGTTGATCTGGGAGGTGAGGAGGTCGTACGCGTCGGCGGACGAGTCCTCCGCCTGTACGACGATCAGCGCGCCCGAGGCGCCGGGCTGTTCGGTGTCGCGGCGGCGGCCGTAGTAGATGGCCGCGTCCATGCTGAGACCGAGGCTCGGCGGGCAGTCGACCAGGATGACGTCGTAGTCGGATTCGACGGGGGCGAGGGCCCGTTCGAGGGCGGCCTCGCGGGCGCGGACCGTGGAGAGGCGGACGTCGAGGAGGAAGGCGTCCGTGCAGGCGGGGAGGAGGTGGAGGCGGTCTCCGAACCGGTCGTGCTCGATGGGCGCGATGAGGTCCTTGAGGGGGCCCTTGGCCTCGCCGGCCATGTGGCAGGTGAGGCTGTCGCCGCCGATGGGCAGCGGCTGCTGGCCGAGCTGCTTGGTGAGGTGGCCCTGGGGGTCGAAGTCGATCAGCAGGACGCGCATGCCCAGGCCCGGGAGGTCTTCCAGGTCCAGGGCGGTGGGTGTGTCCGGGCCCGTGTACGCGTCCGGGTGGGGGGCGTCCTCGGGGGGCGAGAGACGGGCCAGTTGGCGGGCGATGCGGACCGGGTGGAGGGCCGACGGGTCCTCGGCGAGGGCCTCGGCCGTGCCGGCGGTGATGGCGGTCTTGCCGACTCCGCCCTTCTGGTTGCACACGATGATGCGGCGGACCACGGAGGGGCGCTTGACGGTGGGGGCCGGGTTCAGCTCCAGCCAGAGGCGGACCGCCTGGGCGAGTCCCTGGATGAGGGAGACGCCGCGGTCCTTGGAGTCGGCGCGGAAGGACTCCCACTGGCCGGCGGGCAGCCAGGTGGAGAACGATTCGGCGCCGGAGGTGTCGACGGGGGAGGGCGCGGAGGCGAGTGCGCTCCAGTGGGAGATCCCCTGGTGGACGGCGTCCTGGATGTCCACCCGCAGTTGCGCGGTGCGGATTTTCAACTCCTGGCGCAGCCACGGGGGGAGCTTGGAGACGACCTTCTCTCGGTCGCTCTGAGACGAGGGCGAAGTCATGAGAGGGACTTTACTAACGTTCAGGGGTGTTCGTGGGCGCCACGCTTGAGTTTTGCTAACGAAGTGGGTGAGGGAGGGTTCCGGACGGGGCAGGGCGGCCTCGCACACGCCGTAGCGAGCACCCCCGTGGTTCACCACGGCGTGTGCGAGGCCGCCCTGAACACGTCGTCAGCCGTCGTCAGCCGGTGGACGTCAGGCCGAGTTCGGCCCGGCACTCGGGCGAGCCCGCCGGGGCGAAGCGGGGGATACGGCTCGCGGGCACGATCCCCGGGAGGAGGAAGTGCCACAGGTCGGTGATCCGGGTGTGCAGGTCCTCGCGGTGGGTGCGGACGTGCGAGGTGACCTGGATGCCGGTGAACGATCCGACGAGGAAGGTCGCGAGGTCGTCGACGTCGAGCGACGGCATCACGTCGCCGCGTGCCTGGGCCGGCTTCAGACAGCCGCGGCAGGTGTCGATCCAGGTGTTGTACGGGGACGGGTCCGGGTCGGTGAAGGAGCCGAACTCGATGACGAGGCGGATGGCGGCGCGGACGCGGACGTTGCTGCGCAGCCCGAAGGCCATCTGGTGGGAGAGGTCGATGACCGTCTGGAGGCCCGGCTCCTCGATGCCGGGCACGTCGGAGGAGATCTGGAACTGTTCGTCCACCAGAGTGCGGGCGAGGGCTTCCTTGGACTGGAAGTGGAAGTACAGCGCGCCCTTGGTGACTCCGGCGTGTTTGACGACCTCGCTGAGGCTGGTGCCGCCGAAGCCGGCGGCGTCGAAGGCGATGGCCGCGCCGTCGAGGATGGCCTGCCGAGTGTTCTCGGCCCGTTGCTGCCTGACCCTCGTCACGTGCGTGTTCCCCCTGGTGTGGTCCCTGTCCGAGCGGTGATCGCTGCGGAGTGTGGCGCCAATCTAGGCAGGTCGAGGTGAAAAAAACCAGTCGACCAGTACGTTTTGGGGGGTGTTAACGGCGTTAACGGTGGGGGGTTGGGGGGTTGGCGTTGGCGTTAACGGCGTTAACGCCGTTAACGGTGTCCGTTCGTTCAGTGGGTTGGGGTGCGGGTCGTTGTGTAGGTGGGGAGGGCGAGGGTGGAGGATTCCTCGCCGGCCTTGAGCATCCAGGTGAGGATGCGGCGCCGGTTGAGCAGGCCGTTGCGTAGGCGCAGGCCGAGTGTGGAGGCCGGGGCGAGGAAGCGGCCCGTACGGCTCCCGTTCTTCTGGCAGCCCTGGGCATGGGGGCGTAGGAGCGATTCGTAGCGGGCGAAGGCGCCCTGGTGGTGATCGGGGGAGCGGGAGAGTTCACCCGCCAGGACGTACGCGGCCACGATCCCGGTGCCGGTTCCCATGCCGCCGATGGTCGCGCCACAGGCGGCGTCGCCGAGGAGGGCGATGCGGCCGGACGACCAGGTGGGTACGTCGGCGCGGCTGATGGAGTCGAAGTAGAGGTCGTCGGCGGGGGCGAGGGAGTCGAGGAGGTGGTTCAGCTGCCAGGGGAGCCCGGTGAAGGCCTGGCGGAGGAGGTGCTTTTGGGCTTCGGCGTCGTGGCGGTCGTAGGTGAGCTCGGGGGAGGCGAAGACGAAGAAGGCGCGGGCGCGGGTGGGGTCGGTGTGGTCCGCGCCGACGGCGGCGAGGCGGCCGGGGGCGTTGTGGCCGAGGGAGCCGGTGCCGGGGCGGAGGTTCAGGTGGTTGGGGAGGCTCCAGGTTGCGGCGTAGTAGCCGAGGTGGGTGACGTGGTCGGCTTCCGGTCCGAAGGCGAGGCGGCGGATGTGGGAGTGGATGCCGTCGGCGCCGATGACGAGGTCGAAGGTGCGGGGTGGGGCGTGGCGGAAGGTGACGTCCACGCCGGTGGCGGTTTCGGTGAGGGACGTGGCGGAGTCTCCGAAGAGGTATTCGGTGGAGGGGAGGGAGGCCTCGTAGAGGACGCGGGAGAGGTCGCCGCGCAGGACCTCGATGTCCCCGCCGGCGAACTCGGCCGGGAGGTGGAGGAGCGGTTTGGCGTGGGCGTCGACGAAGGTCATGGGGGAGCCGCCGGTCTGGATGCGGCGGAGGTCGTCGAGGACGCCCATCCGGTGGAGGACGGAGAGGTGGGTCTCGCCGCGGAAGTCGACGGCCTGGCCGCCGGGGCGGAGGGCGGGGGCGAGTTCGACGACGGTGGGGCGGAAGTCGTGGCGGGCGAGCCAGTGGGCCAGGGCGGGGCCGGCGATGCCGGCGCCGGAGATGAGGACGGTGCGGGGCATGGGGGCTCCTTGGGGTGGGGCGTTAACGGCGTTAACGGTTGCCCTGAGTGGGGTGGGTGGGTGGGTGCGGCCCGGGGCGTTAACGGCGTTAACGGTGGTGGGTTGGGGGTGGTGGGCGGGCGTGCGGGCGGGCGGGCTGCGGGCGTGCGGTCAACGGCGTTAACGGTTGCCCTGAGTGGGGTGGGTGGGTGGGTGGGTGGGTGAGTGCGGCCCGGGGCGTTAACGGCGTTAACGGTGGTGGGTTGGGGTTGGGGTTGGTGGGCGTGCGGGCGGGCGTGCGTTAACGGCGTTAATTGTGTCCGGTGGATACTGAAACCTTAGTGTGTACGGTAGACGCAGTTTTTGTGCGAGCGCAAGGGGATGGGTCCGATGGCGGATGAGCAGTGGGGCGCGGCCATGCGGTTGTTGTGGGGGCCGCAGCCGCCGGCCAAGCCGGCGCGGGGGCCGAAGCGGGGGCTCACGCTCGAAGGGATCGCCCTGGCGGGGGTCGGGATCGCCGACGCGGAGGGGTTGGCGGCGGTGTCGATGCAGCGGGTGGCCGGTGAGTTGGCGGTCACGAAGATGGCGCTGTACCGGTACGTGCCGGGGAAGGCGGAGCTGGTTGCGCTGATGGTGGAGGCGGCGTTGCCGGTTCCGGGGGCGGGGTCTGTGGAGGGGGGTGGGTGGCGCGAGCGGCTGGGGGTGTGGGCGCGGGAGTTGTACGCGGGGTTTCGGCGGCATCCGTGGCTGTTGGAGGCGACGGTCGGGGTGCGGGTGATGGGGCCGCGGGAGTTGGGGTGGATGGAGCGGGCGCTCGCGGCGTTGGACGGGTGCGGGTTGAGCGGGGCCGAGGCCATGGATGCGGTGGTGTTGGTGGCCGGGCATGTGCGGGGGATTGCGGAGCAGGAGCGGGCGGTGGGGCGGCCGGTGGGTGGGGGCGGGGATGCGGGTGTGGGTGCGGGTGCCGAGGCGGATGAGGGGCGAGGTGCGGGGCGAGGTGCGGGTCGGGGTGGGGGGCCCGATGCGCAGCTTGCGGTGATGTTGGGGGAGGTCATGCGGGTGCGGGGGGAGGAGTTTCCCGCGTTGGGGGCCGTGTTGGCCTCGGCGGCGGAGCAGGGGGGGTATGACCAGGCGTTGGAGTTCGGGCTTGAGCGGATCTTGGACGGGCTTGGGTTGCTTGTTGCTCGGCGGGTGGGTGGGGAGGGCGGGCGTTAACGGCGTTAACGGCGTTAACGGCGGCCCTGAGTGAGGGGGTGGGTGTGGCCCGAGGGCGTTAACGCCGTTAATGGTTCGGGGGGTGGGGTGGGGTGGGGTGGGGTGGGGTGGGGTGCGCGTGGGGCGTGGGTGCGGGTGCGGGTGCCGCTGCGCGGAGCTGGTCCCCGCCCCGCCCTTTCTCCGTTTCCTGGGGCTCCGCCCCAGACCCCGCGCCTCAAACGCCGGCGGGGCTGGATGGGTGGCTGGTGTGGTGGTGTGGTGGGTGCGGGATTGGGGCTTCGCCCCGGGCCTTGCGCCTCAAGCGCCGGCGGGGCTGGGGTGGGATTACGGGGTTCCGGTCGGCGAGATGCGTGAGCTCGTGCGGTATTGGCGCGACGAGTACGACTGGCGTGCGGCTGAGGAGCGGTTGAACGAGTGGCCGCAGTTCGTGACCGTTGTTGACGGGGCGCGGGTGCACTTTGCGCATGTTCGATCGCCTGAGCCGGGTGCCACGCCGCTGTTGATGACGCACGGGTGGCCGGGCTCCATCGTGGAGTTCCAGAAGGTGGCCGGGGCGTTGAGGATCCTCGCGATGCGTTTCATCTGGTGATGCCGCACATTCCGGGATTTGCTCTGTCCGGGCCGACGACCGAGGCCGGCTGGGAGTTCAAGCGGGTGGCGCGGGCCTTCGGGACGTTGATGGAGCGGCTTGGGTATGCCGAGTACGGGGTGCAGGGCGGGGACTGGGGGCCGCGGTTTCGCGGGAGCTCGGGGGAGGAGGAGCTGGCCGCGTTGAGTCCGGAGGAGAGGGAGCGGACGTGGGCCTCTTGGGAGCGGTACCGGGTGTGGGCGCGTGAGAAGCAGGGCTACGCCGACATCCAGGCGACCCGGCCGCAGACGCTGGCGTACGGGCGGGGAGAAGTTCGCCGAGTGGAGTGATCCCCGGTGTCCGATCGATCGGGATCAGATGTTGACGAACGTGATGCTGTATTGGATCACCGGGACTGCTGGTTCCGCCGCCCGGATCTACTACGAGCGGGCGCACGCCGGGTATGCCGGGGAGTCCGCCGAGGTGTCGCGGACGCCTACCGCGCTGGCCGACTTTCCGCGGGACAACTTCATTCCCCTGCGGCACGTGGCCGCGCGGACCGAGGGGTGGGCACTTTCTCGCCATGGAGGTGCCGGAGTTGCTGGTGGAGGATGTGCGGGCGTTCTTCCGGGAACTGCGGATGGGAGGATTGGCCGATGATCTATGACGGTAGGGTCCGGCCCGTGTTGGTGGGCGATGAGCGTGCCACCTTGACCAGCCTGCTGCAGTGGCAGCGGGACACGTTGATGATGAAGTGTGCGGGCCTGACCGCCGAGCAGTTGCGGATGAAGGCGGTGGCGCCGTCGGGCTTGAGCCTGCTCGGCCTGGTGCGGCATCTGGCGGAGGTCGAGCGCGGGTGGTTCCGCAACGTCCTGGGCGGCGAGGACATACGGGGCTACTTCCCGAAGAACGAGGCCGGGGAGTGGACGGAGTTCCACGTCGAGGACGCGGATCCGGCGGAGTCGTTCAAGGTGTGGGAGGACACCTGCGAGCGGTCGCGCGTGATCGTGGCGGCTGCCGACTCGCTGGACGTGACCGGGTCCTTCGGGGAAGAGCGCTATTCGCTGCGTTACGTTCTGGGCCACATGATCGAGGAGTACGCCCGGCACAACGGGCATGCCGACCTGTTGCGCGAGGCGATCGACGGGGTGACCGGGGAGTAGGGCCCGCGGTGTGCGGCTACGCCGGGGTCGTGGTGTGGTCCACCGCGTCCAGGGCCACCGGCCAGGGGTAGTGGAGCGGGGCGTCGGGGCCGGCCGGGCCGGGGATGAAGCCGTCCTCGCCGTAGAGGACGCTGACGCCGGCGTCGCGCAGGGTGGTCAGGGACTGCTCGAATTGGGGGTGCGCGGCGAGGGCGGAGTTCGTGCAGGGCATGGTGACGACGGGAGTGCCCTTGCCGATGGCCTCGGCGGCGACGCCCACCACGAAGCGGTCGGTCAGGCCGAGGGCCCAGGCGTTGACCGAGTTGAAGGTGGCGGGGGCGAAGAGCAGGGCGTCGGCCGGGGGCCACACGTCGGGCTCCCCGGGAAGCTTGTACTGCCAGCGCACCGGGTGGCCGGTCAGGGCGGCCAGCCCGTCGAGGTTTCCGGACAGCCAGTGCGCCGCGGTGGGGGTGAGACCCAGGCAGACGTCCCAGCCGCGGGCCTGGGCGTCCTCGACCACGTGGGCCACGTCGAAAACGGGCGGAGCGGCGGAGCAGAGAAGGTAGAGAGTCTTCGTGGTCATGTCGCAATATGATCATATCGCTTGACCTCGACCATGCTTGAGGTAGCAGGATGGCGGTCGTGAGTAGCCAGTTTGCGGCGGATGCCGCCCAGGTCGAAGCGATCGTGAATGTGGTTGCCGCTGTCGAGCGTACGCAGCGGGACAAGGATGCCGAGGGGTTCCTCGCGCTGTTCCACCCGGACGCGCTCTGGACCACCGCGCACGGGAAGGTGCTCATCGGCTTCGACGCGATAGCCGAGTTCACGCGGAAGGTGCTGCCGGCCGCGAGCTGGGACGGGCAGGTCACCTACGAGGTGGTGCACACCCAGTTCCTGCGGCCGGACGTGGCGGCGGTGAAGGTGCGGCAGGTCTACCAGGGGGCGGAAGGCGTCAGCAGCGAGGGCGCTCCGCTGTACGTGATGACCCGGGAGGAGGGCGAGGGCGGGCGCTGGCTGCTGACGGCCTGCCAGAACACGCAGGTGGCGGCGGATCCGGAGTAGGAGCCGGACCGCCTGTCAGGGAGCCAGGGAAAGTACGCCCACCGGCTGGTCGCCGCTGAGTTCGCCAGTGGGGTGGAAGCCCAGGCCCAGGTAGAACGGCTCGGGGCTGCCCTCGCCCGCGTGCCAGGTGACGTACGCCTGCGAGGCGCCCCGGCGGCGGATCTCCTCGGTGACCGCCCGGACCGCGAAGCGCCCGTAGCCCTTGCCCTGGTGGCCGGCGGCGATGTTCAGGCGCCAGATGCCCGAGCGGCGGTCGGCGGGGTCCGCGGCCGGGTTCCAGGCGATGTCGAGGAAGGCCATGACGAAGCCGACCACCTCGTCGCCGTCGACGATGGCCCGCGGCCAGGCGACCTCGCCGTGGACGTACGCCTCGGCCAGCGACTTCACCACGGGGGAGACGAGGTGGTCCTGGTCGGGGCGCACCTGTATCGCGCACACCGTGTCGATGTTCTCCGAGGTGACGGGTTCCAGACGGAGAGAGGGGGACGAGGGGGAGGAGGGGGTGATCATGGAGCCAGCTTAGGTCGGGTGGCGCGAGGTTCGCGCACATCCGGGACTCAAGCGGATGAGCGCACCATCGGGCGCGTCGAGCCCCACGTATCTCCCGGACTCAAAGAAGAGGAACCGCCCTGATGCCGTCGACGACCACCACCGAACGCACCACGACCGCCTGGCTCGCCGCGCTGGAGCAGCGCATCGAGCGGCGCGACCCCGGGGAGCCGGAGTTCCACCAGGCCGTGCGGGAGGTGCTGGAGACGCTCGCACCGGTCTTCGACGCACGCCCCGAACTGCGCGAGGCCAGGGTGATGGAGCGGATCGTCGAGCCCGAGCGGCAGATCGTCTTCCGGGTGGTGTGGCAGGACGACCAGGGCCGTACGCAGGTCAACCGCGGCTTCCGCGTCGAGTTCAACAGCGCGCTCGGCCCCTACAAGGGCGGCTTGCGCTTCCACCCGTCGGTGAACCTCGGGATCGTGAAGTTCCTCGGGTTCGAGCAGATCTTCAAGAACGCCCTGACGGGGCTCGGGATCGGCGGGGGCAAGGGCGGCAGCGACTTCGATCCGCGCGGGCGTTCCGACGGTGAGGTGATGCGGTTCTGCCAGGCGTTCATGACCGAGCTGCAGCGTCATCTCGGTGAGCACACGGACGTCCCGGCCGGTGACATCGGCGTCGGCGGCCGCGAGATCGGCTACCTCTTCGGCCAGTACCGGCGCATCACCAACCGCTGGGAGGCCGGCGTCCTCACCGGCAAGGGCACCGGCTGGGGCGGCTCCCAGGCCCGTACCGAGGCCACCGGCTACGGCAACGTGCTCTTCACCAGCGAGATGCTCAAGGTGCGCGGCGAGGACCTGGAAGGGCAGCGGGTCACCGTGTCCGGCTCGGGCAACGTCGCCATCTACACGGTCGAGAAGGCGCAGGCGCTGGGTGCGCACGTGCTGACCGTGTCGGACTCCGGCGGCTACGTCGTCGACGAGAAGGGCCTCGACCTGGAGTTGCTCAAGCAGATCAAGGAGGTGGAGCGGGGGCGGATCAGCGAGTACGCCGAGCGCCGCGGCGGCTCCGCCCGCTACGTCGCCGGCGGCAGCGTGTGGGACGTGCCGAGCGATGTGGCGCTGCCGTCCGCCACGCAGAACGAGCTGACCGAGGCCGACGCGCTGAACCTGGTGCGGGGCGGGGTGAAGGCCGTCTCCGAGGGTGCCAACATGCCGACCACACCCGAGGCGGTACGCGTCCTGCAGGCGGCCGGTGTCGCCTTCGGCCCGGGGAAGGCCGCGAACGCGGGCGGAGTGGCCACCAGCGCCCTGGAGATGAGCCAGAACGCCGCCCGCGTCGCGTGGCCGTTCGCCCGGGTCGAGGAGGAACTGGCGGGGGTCATGCGCCGCATCCACGAAACGGCGTACGAGACGGCGGAGCGCTACGGCCGCCCCGGCGACTACGTGGCGGGCGCGAACCTCGCCGGCTTCGAGCGGGTGGCCGACGCGATGCTGGCCCAGGGCCTGATCTGACGCCTCCATCCCACTTCCGCCGCGCCCCGAGTGGAATGAGACACGCTCGGGGCGTCCAGGCGAGCGATGGAGGGGTATCGATGACGGTGAAGGCGATGGGCAAGGCTCCCGAGAGGCCCGTGGCGCTGGTGACCGGGGCCACGAGCGGCATCGGGCTGGCCGTCGCCCGGGATCTGGGCGCCCGCGGCCACCGGGTGTTCCTCTGCGCCCGAACCGAGTCCGCGGTCAAGCAGACCGTGGAGGACCTGCGGGCCGAAGGGCTCACCGTGGAGGGCGCGGCCGCCGACGTGCGCGACCGCGCCGCCGTGGAACTGCTGGTCGCCGCGGCCGTGACGGCGTACGGCGCGCCCGTCAGCATCCTCGTCAACAACGCGGGCCGCAGCGGCGGCGGCGCCACCGCCGGCATCACCGACGAGTTGTGGCACGACGTCATCGACACCAACCTCAACAGCGTGTTCCTGCTGACCCGCGAGGTGCTCACCAGCGGCGGCCTCGGCGCCGAGCCCTGGGGACGCATCGTCAACATCGCCTCGACCGCGGGCAAGCACGGGGTGCTGCTCGGCGCGCCCTACTCGGCTTCCAAGCATGCGGTGATCGGCTTCACGAAGTCGCTCGGCAAGGAGCTCGCGACGACCGGGACCACCGTCAACGCGGTCTGCCCGGGGTACGTGGAGACACCCATGGCGGCGCGGGTGCGCAGCGGGTACGCGCAGGCGTGGGACACCACCGAGGAGTACATCCAGGAGCAGTTCGAGGCCAAGATCCCGCTCGGCCGCTACTCCACCCCCGAGGAGGTGGCGGGTCTGGTGGGCTACCTGACCACGGACCTGGCCGCCTCCATCACCGCCCAGGCGCTCAACGTGTGCGGCGGTCTGGGGAACTACTAGGCGGTGTCTTCGGGTGCGGACGTGGGAGAGGGCCCGGTCGGTTCGTCCGACGGGGCCCTCTCGCACGTCCGGTGCTCTTCACAGGACGGTCGGCGACCCCGAGACGTCCCGTACGACGGCCTGCGGGGCGATGCCGGCGGCCCGCCAGTCGGCCAGTACCGAGGAATCCACCGGCTCGTCGGCCAGCAGGACGTGCCGCAGCGCCGGCAGGCTGCTCCCGCGCCCGGCCGCGGTCAGCCGCGCGAAGGCGGACGGCAGCTGCGTCACCACCGTCACCTCCTGCTCCGCCAGCAGCCGGACGAACTCGCCGGCGTCGGAGGCCGTTTCCCGGTCCACGACGACGGCCCGTCCGCCCGTCAGCAACGGGCCCCACATCTCCCGCATGCCCAGGTCCAGGCTCATGGAGTGGAAGTACGTCCACACGTCGTCCGGGCCGGTCTCCAGCATGGGCACACAACTGTCCACCCACGACAGCACGTCCAGGTGCGTCACCGGCCGCAGGGCCACCGCCCGCCCCGGATCGCCGCCCGAGGGCAGCGCCAGGAAGGCCGTCTGCGGCGGGATCTCGCGCCGCATCGCCACCTCCGGCCGGACCGCGATGACGAACCGGCCCGCCTTGGCCACGGGGATCTCGTCGCGCAGCAGTCCACCGTCCGAGACGACCATCTCGGCGCCGGCGTCGCGCATCAGGAACTCCTGCAGCCCCGCGTTGTGTCCGGGCTCCAGGGGCAGCACCGCCGCACCGGTGCGGAGCGCGCCCACCACGGCGGCGGACGCCATGCAGGAGCGCTGCGCGCGTACGGCGACGGCGGAACCGGGGCCGGTCCGCCCCGACAGGCGGCGCGCGATGTCGTCCGCCGCCCACTCCAGTTCGAGATAGGTCGCCTTTTCCTCCGCGTCCTGGGCGGCGACCCGGCCCGGATGGCGGGCGGCCGCGGCCGCGAAACGGATGTCGATGCGGTCCCGGCCCGCGGGCCACTCGCCGGCCGGGTCGAGCCCGATCCGTCCGAGCAGACCGGCCAGGTCGGCGGACAACTGGTCGAGCTCCGGATGGTCCGGAGTGGCGTTCATGCGGCCTCCCAGCGGGCGGGTCGTTACTCCAAGCCCGATGGTGTGGGGTGGCGCCGGAGAATCGCTCAAGTCTCGCCGTAGAGGACTGGTCAGGCGCCTGTCGGGAGCCGCTCGAGGCCCGCTGGAAGCCGGGTCCAGACCGGGTCGAGAACGGCTCGGGACGACCTGGCCGGACCCCCTGCCACGTGCCTACGATTCTCGGGCTCATACCGAAGCCGCACTTTCCCAGTCGTGCTCCGAGACGACCACTCGTAGACGCACGCACATGGAACTGAGCTTTGTGGCTATGGCCCGTCTCACGAGACTGGAATTGACTGTACTCATGACTCAGAACACGAACATCACCCTCGTCATCGGCGGCAACGGCAAGACCGGACGCCGCGTCGCCGACAAGCTCTCCGCCCAGGGCCGCCAGGTCCGCATCGGCTCCCGCAGCGGGGCGCCCGCCTTCGACTGGAACGAGCCCTCCACCTGGGTGCCGGCGCTGGAGGGCGTCGACCGGGTGTACGTGACCTACTACCCCGACCTCGCCTTCCCCGGCGCCGCCGAGCAGGTCGGCGAGTTCTCCAAGGTGGCCGTCGCGAACGGCGCGCGCCGCCTGGTGCTGCTGTCCGGCCGCGGCGAGGAGGCCGCCGAGGTCAGCGAGGAGAACCTGAAGGCCTCCGGCGCGGACTGGACCGTCGTCCGCTCCAGCTGGTTCAACCAGAACTTCTCCGAGAGCTTCTTCCTGGAGCCCGTCCTGGCCGGCGAGATCGCCCTGCCGACCGGGGACGCCGTGGAGGCCTTCGTCGACGCCGACGACATCGCGGACGTCGTGGTGGCCGCGCTGACCGACGACAAGCACATCGGCAAGACCTACGAGCTGTCCGGCCCGCGCCTGCTCAGCTACAGCGACGTGGCCAACGAGCTGACGAAGGCCACCGGGCGCGAGATCAAGTTCATCCCCGTCACCAACGAGGAGTACCGCGCGGTCCTGCGCGAGAACGACCTCCCCGAGGAGTTCGCCGACCTCTTCACCATGATCCTCGACGGGCGCAACGCGCACCTGGTGCACGGCGTCGAGGAGGCCCTGGGCCGCAAGCCCAAGGACTTCGCGGACTTCGCCCACGAGGCGGCCGCGACCGGCGTCTGGAACGTCTGAGCACCACGCGCCACACCACGCACCACGAGCACTTCCCCTTGTGCCCGCTTGCCGGGCGGCGACTCTGGTACGGCCGCCGCCCGGTACGCAGGGCCCGGGGGAGGCGCCACCGCTCCACCGCTCCACCGCTCCACCGCACCACCGCATCACCCGCGCACCACGCACGACCGACCGGCAGGAGGCTTCCGTGCCCACTCCCAAGTCGTTCTCCAGCGAACACGGGCTGGAATCACTTCCCCCGCACTTCCACGGCTTCGCCCTGATGCACATCGCGATGCGACGTGACGCGGCCCGGCTGCGCGCCGCCGCCCCGACGTGGAACGGCTCGGGAGCCGAGTGGTGGCACAAGTTCCGCGAGGTCGTCGAATGGCACCACATCAGCGAGGACGACGTCCTGTGGCCGGGACTGCGCCGCCGGGACGCCGACTTCGACGCCCAGGCACGTGAACTGCACGAGGACCACGAGGAACTCGACGCGGCCATGGCGGCCGTGTCGACGGCGATCGCCCACCGCGGCGAGGACCTGGTCCGGGCGGCCTCGACCTTCGAAGGCGTGCTGCGCGACCACCTCCGCGACGAGGAGCGGATCGTCTTCCCGGTCTTCGACCGGCTCGGCGAACGCGCCTACCTGGCCGAGGAGCGCAAGGTCGTCTCCAGCGCCCCCATGCGCGTGATGACGTACCTCCAGCCCTGGATGTTCGACGGCGCGAGCCGGAGCTCGGTCGCCCACGTCTCCGAGACAATTCCGCCGCCCGTGAGGCTGATCGGTGCGACGCTGTTGAAGAGGCGGTACGAGCGCACGCTGAAGGGAATCCTGAAGTGACCAGCACGACGACGCAATCCGTGACCCTGGTGGCGGCGACGGTGGGCACCGGCCTGATGGCCGGCCTGTACTTCGCCTTCGACATCTCGGTGATGCCGGGCCTGGGCCGCGGCGACGACCAGACGTACGTGACCGCGATGCGGAACATGAACGAGGCCATCGACAACGGCCTGTTCGGCCTGCTCTTCCTTGGCGCCTTCCTGGCGACCGGGGTCGCGGCCGCGCAGCAGCAGCGCGGCGGACGCACCGACGCCGCGCGTTGGGGCTGGGTGGCCTTCGCCCTGTACGGCCTGTCGCTGCTCGTGACGGCGATCGTCAACATCCCCCTCAACAACCAGCTCGCACGGGCCGGCGCCGACGTCACGGCGGCCCGCTCCCGCTTCGGCGGCCGCTGGACCACCGGCAACGTGGTGCGCACGGTGGCCTGTACGGCGGCCCTCGCCGCGCTGGGCCGAGTCATGACGCTGCACGGCCGCGCGTCGGCCGCAGCGTAGGCAGTCCTGTCGCAGCACCGGTTCCACCCCCGCGAACGGCGCCCGCTCTCTCTCCGTCCCCCGCGGCAGAGCGGGCGCTTCGCCGTGCCCCCGCACAGGACGTTCGAGAGGATGTACGCATGGACACCCTGACCGGTCTGCTGGAAGGGCCCAAGGCCCGGGGGGCCTTCCTCCTCAAGTCCGTCTTCAACCCGCCCTGGTCGCTGCGCGTCGAGGACCGGGCCCCGCTGTCCGTCGTCACGATGGTGCACGGCAACGCCTGGCTGGTCCCCGACCACGGCGAGCCGGTGCAGATCCGGCCGGGCGACGTGGCCGTCGTACGGGGCCCCGAGGCCTACACGGTCGCCGACTCCCCGGACACCCCGATCCAGATCACCGTCGGCCCGGAGCAGCGGTGCAGCACGGAGGAGGGGGAGGACGTCACCGACACCATGGCGCTGGGCGTGCGCACCTGGGGCGACGGCTTCCAGGACGCCGGCTCGGCGGTCATGCTCAGCGGCACCTACCAGGCGCCGAGCGAGATCGGCCGCCGGTTGCTGAGCGCGCTGCCGACCATCCTCGTACGCCCGGCCGAGGCCGCCGACAACACCCTGGTCACCCTGCTGACCTCGGAGATCTCCAAGGACGAACCGGGGCAGGAGATCGTCCTGGACCGCCTCCTGGACCTGCTGCTCATCGGGGTCCTGCGGACCTGGCTGGCGGCGCCCGGCAGCGGCGCCCCCTCCTGGTACCGCGCCCAGAGCGACCCGGTGGTCGGTCCCGCGCTGCGGCTGCTCCACGAGAACCCGGCGCACGGCTGGACCGTCGCGGAACTCGCCCTGAAGGTCGGCGTATCACGGGCCTCCATGGCCCGCCGGTTCACCGACATCGTGGGCGAGCCCCCGGTGGCCTACCTGACCGGCTGGCGCCTCGCGCTGGCCTCCGACCTGCTCCGCGAACCGGACGCCACGGTCGCCACGGTGGCCCGGCGCGTGGGCTACGGCTCGGCCTTCGCCCTCTCGACCGCGTTCAAGCGGGTACGGGGGGTCAGCCCGCAGGAGTTCCGTACGGGCGCCGGCCCGGCCGCCGCGCCGCAGGCCACGCAGCCGCCGCGCACGGTGGTGCTGCCCGGGGCCTGAGGGCGGGCCGTTCGGGTCTTCGTGCACGGCCCTGTGCTACCCGCCGGAGCCCTGCACTGCCCGATAACCCAAGGGCCGCCTCACAAGGGGCAGGAGGTGCTTGCGTACGGGCCTGAACACTGGCCGTCGGCGGAGTTGCTCTCTCGATGAATGCGCAACCCCTTCCCCACCTCGACGACCCCAGCCATAGAAGGTGCGCCCGAGCGAAGCCCGCAGGCCGAAATGCCGGTCGTTCGGGGCTCGCTCAGCCCACCCCCTGATCAGCCACGCAGCTGGCTTTGCAGCCCCCCAGGGGCCCGCGGCCGCCGATGGCGGACGCGAACCCAGTGGGGGCGCGCCGGGCCCCCGGGCCCGGTGGGACCACACTCTGCCGCGTACCCCGCCACCAGGCCTGCGGGCGACGAGCCAGCCGTTTCCGCTGCTGGCCATGCCAGGCCGCGGCCCGGTATGCCGCACAGTGAAGACGGCTGGCTGGAGGGTGGTCGCGGAGGCCGACAGCATGGCGCGCGTTTCAGTAAGAAGGAGACCGTGCTTCTGACATGCGGAAACGTGCGGCTAAGGGGCGGAAAACGGCCCGTAAGTGGGCGGAAAACCGCCCGCTAAGCGTCCGGAGATGGTGAAGGGGAACGCCACATAAGGTGCTGTTCTTCGGAATTTGACCTGTAGTGTTTGGCGTTTAAGGGGCGGTTCTTCGGAGCTAAGGGGCTAGAAATGGCCCCTTGGGTGCACGGACAGGAGCAGCGATGACCGCAGACAAGAGCAGGGGCCTGGTCCTCGTGGACCAGGCCACCGGCGAGGTCGTCATCCCGACGCCGCGCACGCCCCACCAGTTCGAGGGGAAGGGCTACACCATGCAAAGCAAGGGAGCCGAAGTCCCCCTTTACAGGCTCGGCCTCACCGCAGCGGAGTGGGCGATCCTGGACTGGTTCAAAGAGAACGGCGGCGCGGCCGGCATGGTTGCGGTCAAGCCCGACGAGCTGGGTGACGACATCGGTGCCAACGAGAGCACCGCCAAGCGGTCCCTCACCCGCCTCGTCAAGATCGGCCTCCTGGTCAAGGCCAGCCCCCGCGCCGGCGCCTACCAGCTCAACCCCATCCGCTACTGGGAAGGGGCCAGTAGGGCGCAGCTCGCCGCCTGCCGCAGGATCGACCCGCCCCGCATCGCCCCCGACGCGAAGGCCAACGCCAAGATGGCCAAGACGCAGGCCACCGACGAGACCGCCCCGAACAGCCCCAGATCCGCCACCGGAGGGAACCGATGAGCACTCCCGCCTTCGACCCGGACCGTGATCTCACCTGCCCCCCGCTCTACACCCTCAACCTCTCCGCCGCGCAGCGCAGTGTTCTCGCCTGGCTGGAAGATCACGGCGCCCTGTTTGCGCACGTCCCGGCACCCGTCGAGGAGGTTGGCGACGACTGCGAGCTCAGCGTCTCCACCGTCTACGACGCGTTGGCCCGCCTCGAAACCCTCTGTCTCGTTCTGAGGGAGCCGGGGGGCGCAGCCCGGATCAACGCCCGGTACTACTTCACGCTGCACCCGGAGATGAGGGAGATGATCACGGCCGCGCTCGCTGCCCCGGAGATCGTCCCGGACGACCGCGCCCAGGCACCCCGGAAGACCGGCAATGTCGCGGCCCGGCGCCGCCGGACCATCCGGCCCGTGGATGACGACTGACCGTCCGCTCCCCGTTGGGCCCAGCGTCCGCCGCCTGGCGCCAGTGCTCCGGCGGGCGAGCGCTGCCGAACAGGCTCAGGTGTGCAGAGGTTTGACCAGGGTCTGGTAGACCGGTGCGCCGTCCCACGGCCGGGTGTGCCCTACGAGTTCGTACCCGTGCCGTTCGTACCAGGCGGCGGCCGGGGCTTCGGGGCGGACGGTGAGGGTGGCCCGCTCCGCGTTGAGCTTGTCCAGTAGTGCGGCGTGCAGTTTCGTGCCGATGCCCTGTCCGCGCCGGTTGGCGAGGACGGCGAGTTCCTTGATGACGAAGGTGCGTCGGCCGTCCTCGCGCGTGAACTCGGCTGCGGGGGTGGTGTCCAGGAAGCTGTCCCACCATCCGGTGGTGGATGCCAGGGGGAGTCCGTACGCGAACCCGGTCAGCCTTCCGTCGTCGGTGCGGGCGAGGACCAGGCGGAAGCCGGGTGTCTTGTGCTCGCACTGGTAGGTCTCCAGGAACAGCGCAAGGTCGCGAGGCCCCTCCAGGTATGGAGGTTCGGCGAAGACGGACTGGTAGATGGGGGCGAGGTCGTTCAGCGCCCCTGCGGCGTGAGCGGGGTCGGTGATCAGGGTGTAGTGCACGCTGTCCTCATCGGGTGGGGCGGATGCGGTCGAGTTCGCGGCGGGCAACGGCCAGTCCTTCCCGGGCCCGGCCTGAGGAGACCTCGGTGAGCAGGGCCTCGCCCTGCTGGATGTGGTGGGCTGCTTCGTCGGCCTCGCCGGAGCGGGCGAGGGCGCCGGCGAGACGGCCGCGGTGCAGGGCTTCGTTGCGGGCGTAGGTGACCTCTTGTCGTTCCAAAGAACGGCGCAGCCAAGTCACGGCGGCTTTGTGGTGGCCGGCGGCGGTGAACAGTTCGGCCTGTGCTGCGGCGAGTTCGGCCGGGCCGTGGAAGAGCGTCCAGTCGGGGGCCGGGCGGCTGCCTCGGTCCTGCTCGTAGAGGCGGGCGGCGCTGGCGAGGGTAGTGCGCGCGGACGCGGAGTCGCCGAGCATGGCCAGCGCCCTCGCCTCGCGGGTGGCGAGGATCGACATGAGCGACGGCGGTGCCCACGGGGCCGCGAGGGCTGCGGCCCGCCGGGCATGGCCGAGACCGTCGCGGGGCCGCTCCTCGCGCAGTTCCAGGAGGGAGAGGGAGGCGAGGACCAGGACGGCGAGGCTGTCGTCGCGGAGCTCGGTCGCGGTTTCCCGGGCCTGCGTCCAGTGGTGGCGGGCGCGGGCGTGGTCGCCCGCGTCGAAGGCCAGCCAGCCGACGTGTTCGGCGGTTTCCCCGCTGATCAGGCGCAGTTGCCGACCGATCGTCTCGGGGTAATGGCCGGTGTCGATGAGACGCTGGACGCGGGAGAGGTGCGCGACGGCGAGGGGGCCGACGGTTGCCCCGCCGAAGCGGTCGTCGAGCCCGTACAGGCCGCTGAGGCCGGCTCGCAGGTCGGTGACGGTGTCGGTGCCGACACGGGGACCGGCGTACGCGGCGGCCGGGACGGGCGCCCCTATCCCGGCGATGCCGAGGGCGGCGCCGCCCACGGCGGCAAGGATGGTTCGGCGCTCCACAGGATCGGGCCGCCTTTCGCGTAGTTCGGGGATGGGGTCGAGCACCGGCACGGGGACGGTGACGGGGTTGCGCCGGTGCGGCGGCACGCGAAACCCGCACTGTTCCAACGGGACGCCAAGCATCGCCTCTAAGACTCGCTGACGGCCGGGCTGCGGACATGGCGGGGACGGCGCACGCCACCGTCTGACCTGCCGGTCCGTGACGTCTTCGCGTTCCCCGATCCGGGCGGCGACCGCCGCGTATACACGGCGGAACTGTGAGGGCGAGCGCCACCCGAATCCATCGACGAGGTCGGCGAACGGTGATGCTGGCTCCGGGCGTTCGGGCATCGAGCCTCCTCGTGAGGCGCTGGTGTGACCCCTTCCCTCGCACGGTAGAGCTACGGCTCCCGGACTTTCAGGGGGACGGCGAGAGGAAAGTCCGGCGGAAAGTCCGGCCGCCCCGGCGACCCGACCGGCCGTGACGAGTTGACTACCCACTGCACACACCTCGGCGGGGTGAGGCCCGGCTTGCTCCTGGACCGCACCCTGACCGCCACGAGCCGGAGGAGCGCCATGCATACCTACAGCAACGAGCCCACGGCACGCACACCATGGATCCACCTTCGCGCTCCCGGTGACACGCTCTCGGCCCGCACCCTCGCCCGAGCCGAGCACGGCCTCGCCGCGTTCGTCGCCTGGTGGGACGACCCCGAAGAGATCTTCCACGACGACAGTGACAGCGAAGGTGACGTCGTCGAGGGGGACGAGTGAGCTCCATGAGCCCGACACATGGCCGCCGCGCGCCTTACACAGTCGGCGACCTGGTCACCGGCACCTCCTACGTCCAGCCCGAGGACCGCGCCCGCGAGAAGCCGGCGGAGATCACCGGCCACATCGTCCAGGTCGGCTCTGGGTGGGACGGCATCGATGCCGATCACGCGTACGTGTGGGTCCGACTGCCATCCGGCCGCGAACGCCAAGCGCTGATACGGGACATCCGCAAGGTGACCTCTTGACCCGCCGCCGGGCACACCCGCGGCATCGCCACAGCCCAGCACGAGGAGCCGAACATGCCAGCACCCGCACTCCCGCACAGCCCACGTTCCGCACCAGTGGCGGTAGAGAAGTTCGTCCGCCGCACCTACCTGGAGCGGGCTGCCCGCTACCAGATTGCGGCGGACCGCATGAGCACGGGCGGCCTGTGCGACCGGCACAGCGTCGCCGACATCGGAGCCGGGCACACCGAGCTGGATGTGTGCCTGCGCACCGAGCACGGCTGGCGAGGCCGTTATCTACCAGTGGACCGGTGGACCAGCAACGTCGACTTGGAGACCTGGCAGCCACCGATGCGCTTCGACTGGATGGCCTGCTTGGAGGTCATCGAGCACCTCACCGATCCGGAACGACTCGTACGCGTACTCCAGGACGGCGCCGAACTCGGCGTAGTGATCACCACCCCAAACCCGGACACCGTCGACGTCCTCGCCCTTGACCCCACCCACAGGACGCCGGTCAGCCGCCAGAGCCTGGCCGACCTCGGTTTCTACACCAGTACCCACAACCTCTACGGCACCCCGGACGACGGCATCTGCGCCGTCTGGTACCGCGCCGGGAACTCCCTGATCGAGCGTGACCTCGCCCCGGTCTCCTACCAGGGGGGACAGTCGTGATCAAGGAAGGCCAGTACACGTTCATCGCCGGCCGGGGCGAGGTGCGGCCGTTCCTGGGGAAGTACGCGGCGAAACGCACGGACGTCTTCGAGGCGATCGAGCGCCGGTTCGAGGCTGCCGGGCTGGGCGCGATGCGGTACCGGCCGCTGCGCCTGGAGCTGGAGATCACCACGAAGTGCAACGACAGCTGCCCGTCGTGCGGGATGGGCGCGCTGCCACTCGCCTCCGGGAACACGATGAGTCCCGAGCAGCGGGCGAGCCTGGTTGACGAGTTCGATGCGGTCGGCCTGCCGTCGGCTGCTGTGACCGGCGGGGAGCCGTTCGTGGCCGTCCATGCGCTGATGCCGCTGATCAAAGCGTTGAGCCGGCGGGGCATCGACATCTCCAAGCTGACCACGAACGGTGTGTGGGGTGCCCGGCGCCGCTGCGAGCGGACCTTCGACCAGCTGGAAAAGGCCGGGCTGTTCGAGAACCGGCTGTTCGTGCCGCTGATCATGCTGTCTGTCGGCGAGCAGACCATGCCCCTGGAGTGGGTCGCCCGGATCCTGCACCACGCGGTCACCCACTACAGCGACCGTGAACTGAACGTCGCCGTGTCCTCGCTGGCCAGCCCGGACAGCCGCGAGCACAAGGTGTACGAGCTGATGGAGGTGTACGAGAAGACGTACGGGGACTTCCCGCACGACCGGGTGCACTCCACGATGCGCGTCTACTTGGACAACGAGCGGCTGCCCGAGCAGCAGAAGGTCAACCGGCCCGGCCACACAACGGTGAAACGCTGGATGGACCGCTGCTTCGACTGCTTCGCGCCGACGGTGGGCACGTACATCCTGCCGTCGGGCCTGGTGAAGCAGGACGGCCGCATGTACGCGTGCGCCTCCTTCGACGTCCCCGAGTCACTCGGCTTCGGGAACATCTTCACCGACGGGCTGCGCACGATCGTGGAGCGTGCGAACGATGACTCCTACCTGGCGCGGATCGCGAACGGCGGTGGCCTGCGGGGCTTGCACGGTGCGGTCCCGGAGGAGTTCATCACCGAGACGACGTGCGGCGGGTTCTGCGCCTCGTGCGCCCTACTGAGCGACAAATACCGCGAGACCAATGACCTGTCGGCAGCCCGGCCGCTGCCAATCATCGGGCAGGACGCGCTGATGTCACGCCTGCGTCCCGCCAAGACGGCCGACGCCCACTGAGGAAGGAGCATCGTCAATGCTGAAGGTGACAACGACCGAGCATGTTCTCCGTACCGTGCTGGCACGGGTCGCGGGCAAGGGCATCGATACGATCCCCGAAGGCGGACATTTGGAGCAGGACCTCGGGATCGACAGCCTGGCCCTGGCCGAGCTGGTGACCGATCTCGAACGGCGCCTGACCGTCGTCATCCCGGACGAGGACACCGGTCGCCTCAAGACGGTCACGGACGTGCGTGCCCTCCTCGCCCGGCTCGTACCGAATGGAATGGACGCACGGTGAGCCTTCGCCAGATCGACCCGAAGCAGCGCGGTTTCCTGATCGTCAACTCCCACCCGGACGGGGCCGCTGAGACCGTGCGCCGGACGTGGGAGCAGATCCCGGCACGCGCCGACGGCCGTAGCCCGGTGGTGCTGCTCCTCGGCCACAGCGCCGGGTACGGGCTGGCCACGCTGCTGACGGGGCTGCGACAGCAGGGCATCCGGGGTGTGGGTGTCGCCTTCGAGGGCGCGGAGACCGAGCGGCGCACCGCCACGGCGGGTTGGTACCGCACCGCAGCCGCCGACGTCTTGGCCCGGGACGCCGGCTGCGACTTCGTGTTCGTCAACACCGACGCGTTCTCCGAGGCGGGCAAGGAGGAGGTGTTGGCCCTGGTGGAGGAGCGGTACGGCAAGGTCGACTACCTGATCTACAGCCTGGCTGCTCCACGTCGAACCGACCCGGCGACCGGCACGGTCCACCACTCGGTGATCAAGCCGCTCGGCGGGCCGTACGAGGCTCCAGCGCTGGACTTCTCCGGTGACGCGCCGAAGGTCGGACAGGTGTTCCTGGAGGCGGCCAGCGACGAGGAGCGGCACGCGACTCAGCAGGTGATGGGCGGCGCGGACTGGCGGTTGTGGGTGGAAGCCCTTGCCGGACGGAGCCTGCTGGCCGACGGGTTCACGACCGTGGCGCTCACATACATCGGCTCGGAGTTGACGGCGCCGATCTACCGGCAAGGCACTATCGGTGCGGCGAAGGAGGACCTGGAGCGGACCGCCGGGTACTTGGACGCCGAGCTGGGAGATACGGGCCGAGCCTTCACCGCGGTCGCGGGCGCGGCCGTCACGCAGGCGTCGAGCGCGATTCCTTCGATCGCCCTGTACACGGCCTTCCTGCGGACCGTCCTCGGAGACGAGTTCCGTACGACGGCTGATCAGGCCGGGGAGCTGTGGGAGCAGCTGACGGGGGCGACACCGCTGGTACTGGACGAGCAGGGCCGCATCCGGCTGGACAGTTGGGAACTCGACGACGAGGTCCAGGACCGGGTACGCGAGCTGTGGGCGGACCCGGAAGCCGGACTGGAGCGCGCGCAGGGCGGAGCGGACTGGTTCATGGGACAGATCCGCGAGCTGTACGGGTGGGGTGTTGACGGGGTTGACTACGAGCAGCCCGCAGAGACGACGGTGTCGTGGCCGGAGCCGAGCGCCTGAGCAGCGTCGCAAATCCACACCCCTTCAACGCACCTTGGTGCTCACCGCCCAAGTCTCGCGCGAGCATGGGGCCCGGCCAGTTGCCGGACCCCGCCAGGGGTGTGGATGCCAGGTCTACAGGTATCGGTCGAGCGGCTCTGCAGCGAACGTCCCATCGGAGAGCCTTGCATCTGTCAGCTCGAACCGCTCACTACGGCCGCCCCCGACCCGATGGCGGATCTTGGTGCCTGCGGGTCGGGTGCTGATGAGGTATGCCGGACCACCATCGGACGCGACGGTGCCGAGGAGCGTATAACGGCGAGCCTCGGGGGCAGCAGGCAGAGCGGCCGGTGCCTGCTGCGCGCCAGCCACGGTCTGACGCGCCGAAGATGCTTTGAGCTTGCGGTAGCCCCAGAGACTGAGGCCAACGACGATGGCGGCTCCAACGCCACCAAGGACTTCAGGAAGGGCATCACGAAGTACTGCGAAGAGCTCGGACAACGGAAGGGTCCACGGGCGTGCCGGAGAACCCGGTCACACGCCCAGCCTTTCCGTCTGGTGGTCCGTCTCCCGGCCCCCGGGTCTGGGCTGCTGGGAAGTGCGCTCTGGACTGCCAGGTTCTCCCGAGACGGACGTCTGGTTCAGGAGTTCAGTGATTCCTCCATGAAAGTTCTAAAAATCCAGATTTACGAGAAAATTCCGATTTCACCTCGTGCTCAAGCCGCCGGGGGAACGTCGCGGACCCCGCGGGCCACCGCGGTCAGGACGAGGTCCGGGCCGGCCAGCCAGCGGCCCTCGTACACCGGGTCCACGGGCGTGGGGACCGGTGGGTGGAGGGTGGTCTCGAAGGTGCCCTCGCGGGAGAGGGTCAGGGTGGCGTCGCGGAAGCCGAGCCAGATGCCGGTGGCCGGGTACCAGGCCTTGTAGGCGGCCTCCTTCGCCGAGAAGAAGATGCGGTCCCAGGGGAGGGAGGGGTCAGCGGAGGTGAGGGCGGCCAGGTGGGAGCGTTCCTCGGCGGAGGCGATCAGGGACAGGACGCCCTTGGGGAGCGGGCCGACCGGCTCCGCGTCGATGCCCAGGGCGGCGACCGAGGAAGCCGGGGCCGCCACCGCCCCGCGGTAGCCCTCGCAGTGGGTGATGCTGCCCACCACGCCCGACGGCCACTGCGGGGCGCCTCCCGGGCCCGGGAGGAGGGGGACAGGGGGGCGGCCGAGGCCGGCGAGGCAGCGGCGGGCGCAGGCGCGGGCCGTCGCGAACTGGCTGCGCCGGCGCGCCCGGCGGCCCTCCATCAGGGCCTCCTCGGCGGGGAAGAGAGGAGCGGGCGCCGCGTCGTCGAAGGCTTCCGATGACGTGACGCCCGGGGGGAGGAGTTCCTCGATCAAAGCCGGGTCACCTCACCGCGAGGCGAGTTCGGAGACCGCGGCGACGGCGAGGTGCGGGCGCTCCAGGGGGAGCATGTGGCCCGCGTCCGGGACCCGTTCGAACCGGGCGTCGGGGAGGGCGTTCGCGAGGGTTTCCGCCAGCGCGATGTCGATCACCTTGTCGGCCTCGGCGTGGACGACGACCGCCGGGATCGCGACCGAGGACAGGGCCGCCCGCAGGTCCCAGCCGCGGGTGCAGCGGAAGAAGTCCGCCCGGACCCGGGGGACCGTCGCCGCGAACATCTGGCGGTTCACGTCCAGGAGGATGGGGTCGACCCCCTTGCCCATGGTGGAGCCGAGCAGTTTGCGGCCGAGCCACGGACGGCGAAGGGCCCAGGAGAAGACGGGGCTGCCCATCATCTTCACCTCGCTGTCCGGGGTGTCCTGGCCGTGCGCCGCCGTCCCCAGCAGCACCAGGCCGCGCAGCCGGCCCGCCGACGGCGAGGTGGCGGCGTACGAGAGGGCCGCGAACCCGCCGCCCGAGTGGCCGACGACCACCGCCTCGCGTGCGCCCGTCTCGGCGAGCACCGCCGCGAGGTCGGAGCCCAGGCGTTCCACCGAGACCGGTGTGCGGCCCTCCGTGGAGGCGCCGTGGCCGCGCTGGTCGTACAGGACCACCCGGTGGCCGGCCCGGATCAGCCGGTCCGCGACCGTGCCCCACGCCCGGCGGGCGTGCGCCCAGCCGTGCACGAGGACCACGTCACCGGCCGTGGGCGTGCCCGCCAGCGGGGCGAGGACGGTGACCGCGAGTTCGGCGCCGTCGTCCGTGCGGACCGTCAGCTCGTGGGTGGTTTCCGAGGCCGTGGTCACCGCGGGACCGCCGACAGCTGACGGTCCAGGGACGCGAACGCCGCCAGGGTGCCCTTGGAGTGCTCCGCGCCCAGGTCCGCGACTTTGGAGAGCAACTTGAGCCAGCCGTGGGGGGTTCCCACGAAGTGCATGGAGATCCGGGTGCGCCCGTCCGCCAGGGGCTCGAGGCGGAACGTGCTCGGGCCCCGGAAGACCCCGTCCACGTACTCGATGTCCAGGCGGCGGCCCGGCTCCACCGCGACCGTGCGCGAGGTGAAGCGCAGCTTCAGCCCGCCCTTGTCGGAGCCCTTGGTGTGCACGGTCACGCCCACCAGGCCGCCGACCTCGTCGGGGGCGCCGGAGACCGTCTTGAACGTGTTGGCCGGGACCCACCACTTCTCCCCGCCGCGGAACTCCGCGACGAGCGCGTCCCAGACGGCGTCCGCCGGGGCGTCGATCACCGCCTCGTCGATCAGGTCGTACGTCGTCATGTCGAAGCCTCCAGCTGGATACGGGAAAAGGGGCGGCGGGGGCGGGGTCCCTCTCCCCGCCCCCGCCGGAACTCCACGACCGGTAGGGCCGCCGTCAGGCGAAGAAGCCCTGGCCGGGCGTGAAGGTGTTGTTGGGGTCGTACTTGCGCTTGGCGTTGCAGAAGGCCGTCCAGCGGTTGCCGAAGTGGGCCTTCCAGTCGTCCCGGGTCATGTTCGGGATCGAGCCCACCAGGTAGCGCTTGGCGCCCATGGCGCGCGCGATCTCGTACAGGCGGCGGTTCTGGTCGAGCATGCCCTGGATGTCCGCGCCCGGGTTCGGGAAGCGCAGCAGGTCGAAGAGGTAGCCGACCGACTCGTTCGGCTGCACCGCCAGCGGCCGCTTGATCTTCGAGGTGAAGTACGGGTAGAAGAGCAGGAACCCGCCGCCCAGCGACTCGGCGTTCATCTCCCGCTCGACCTGCTGCATGAAGGTCTTCGTCTTCGACGCCGGCAGGAACATGCTCAGCCACGGCTTGGGCTGGTACCAGTGGCCGGACTCCTTCAGGTACGCCTCGTACGCGTCGAGCCGGAACATGTAGTCCCGGTACGAGACGTCCTCGATGATCGCGTCGGCCCGTACGTCGCTCAGGTCCGCGAGCAGCCTGTCGCGGTCCGGCGGGGTCGTGGTGTAGGTGGCGCCGACCTCCATCTTGTAGCGCCAGCCCGACCCGTCGGGCTTCTGCAGCATCTCGCCCGCGTGGACCTGGAAGCGGCCGTCGGCCAGCACCTTCTCCGAGTCCGCGAGGTAGGTGGTCAGGTCGTTGTAGAAGAGGCTGAAGATGACCGAGCGCGTCGGCGCCGGGATCAGCTTGACGTTGACGCGGACGATGATGCCGACCTGGCCGCCGCCCGACAGGGCGGCGTTGAACAGGTCCGGGCGCAGCCACGGGGTGGCCGTGACCAGCTTGCCGTCGCCGGTGATGATGTCGATGGCCTGCACGGTGTCGCACAGCAGGCCGTACTTCTGCACGGTGCCGCCGATGCCGCCGATGCTGATGGTGCCGCCGATCGAGATGTACAGGTAGTCCGGCAGCGCCGGCGGGGTCTTGCCCAGCGCCAGGGTGGCGTCGGTCAGCTGGCCCCACGTCACACCGGCCTCGACCACGGCGTAGTCGCTGCCGATGGAGAGGATCTTCGACATGCCCTTGGCGTCGATGGAGATGCCGCCGGGGACCCGGGCCTGGCCGTACACCGAGTGCGACTCGATGTCGTTGCCCGTGCCGCCCTGACCGTTCACGGCGAGCTTGATGCCGTTGACCCGGGCGAAGTTGACGATCTTGACGATGTCGTCGATGTTGGCCGGCCGCAGCACGGCCCACGGCTTCGCGTTGTCCCACAGGTGGCCGAAGTCGTGGCCGAAGGAGTCGACCGTGGCCGGGTCCGTCGTCAGGGTGCCGGCCAGTCCCGGAACCGGGACGATGTTCGCGTTGCCGGCGGCCTCCGCGGCCGTCGCCCAGCTCTGGTCGACCGCGTTCCAGCCGACGACCGCGACGGCGGTGGCGGCGATGCCGCTGAGGATCCTGCGCCGCGAAGGCTGCGCGACGGCGTCAGCGGAGGTGCCGGCGGTGCTTCTTGGGGTAGTGCTCATCTGGGTGCGTCTCCCGAATCCCGTGGCGTACTACTGGTGAGGTACCGGCTTGCTGGTGCGCACCTGCGAGGCGAGCTGGTACTCGCTCAGGTCGAAGCGCTTGGTGGCGCCGCGGAAGCGCCAGGTGTACGTCGGCCAGATCGAGGGGTTGCGGCCACTGGCGTCCAGGTACCAGCTCTGGCAGTTGCCCGCGTTCCACACGGTGCCGTCGAGCTTGGCGTCGAGCGCCTTGTTGTAGGCGTCCTGCGCCTCCTGGCGGACCTCGACGCTGGCCAGGCCCCGCTTCTCGATCTGCTTCAGCGCGTCGAGGACGTACGCGATCTGCGCCTCGATCATCACGACCTGCGAGGAGTGCCCCAGCGTCGTGTTCGGGCCGAGCAGCATGAAGAGGTTGGGGAAGCCGGCGATGGTCGTGCCGCGGTGCGCGGACATGCCGTCCTTCCACGCGTCGCGCAGCTGCACCCCGCCGCGGCCCCAGATCCGCTTCGCGACCGGACGGTCGGTGGCCTGGAACCCGGTGCCCAGGATGATGGTGTCGACCTCGCGCTCGACCCCGTCCTTGCCGACGATCGACTTGGCGCGGACCTCGGCGATCCCGTCGGTGACCAGATCCACGTTGGGCTGCTGGAGCGCCGGGTACCAGGTGTTGGAGAAGAGCAGCCGCTTGCAGGCCATCACGTAGTCGGGCGTGAGCTTGGCGCGCAGCGCCTCGTCCGGGACCGACTTCTTCAGGTGGTCGCTCGCCATCTTCTGCATCTTCCCGGCGACCTTCGGGCGGGCCATCACGAAGGCCAGGATCTCCCGGCCCCACATGTTGAAGTTCCGCCGGAAGTTCTGGTAGCCGGGCACCGAACGCAGCAGCTTGGCCTGGAGCGGGCTGGTCGCCTTGTCGTTCTTCGGGCCGACCCACGGGGGCGTGCGCTGGTAGAGGTCCAGGTGCCCGACCTCGGGCTGGATCTGCGGCACGAACTGGATGGCCGAGGCGCCCGTGCCGATGACGGCGACGCGCCGGCCGGCCAGGTCGTGGTCGTGGTCCCAGTTCGAGGAGTGGAAGACCTTGCCCTCGAAGTCGCCGAGGCCCTTGATGTCCGGCACGGCCGCCTCGCTGAGGTAGCCGGTGCCGGTGACCAGGACCTGCGCGGTGTACTCGCCCTGCGAGGTCTCGATCTTCCAGTGCCGCTCGCCGTCGTCCCAGCGGGCGGCGACGAGTTCGTGCCCGAACCGGATGTGGGGGCGCACCCCGAAGCGGTCGGCCGTGTCGCGCAGGTACGCGTACAGCTCGTCGCGCTTGCCGAAGGTGGACTTCCAGTTCGGGTTCTGGGCGAACGAGAACGAGTAGAGGTGGGACATGACGTCGCACGCACAACCCGGATAGCTGTTGTCGCGCCAGGTGCCGCCGACCTCGTCGGCCCGCTCGAACACCAGGAAGTCGTCGATGCCCGACTGCAGCAGTCGGATGGCGGTGCCCAGGCCCGAGAAGCCCGTGCCGATGACCGCGACCCGCAGGTGCCGGGTCGGGCCGCCGCCGCCGGGAGCCGCCGCGGTGCCGGTCAGCGCCCCGCCGTCCTTGGCCGGGTTGAGAATGCTCGCCACGTCGGTCTCCTTAGCGGCGGGTGATGGTGACGCGGAAGTTGTTGAAGAACTTGTCCTCGAGCGTGTACGCGAAGATGTCGAGGTAGCGCTCGAAGCGGGAGACGACCTCCTCGCCCTCCATGGCCACGGCCTCGTCCCGGCGCTCGGCCAGCAGGACCAGCCAGGCGCGGCAGGCCATCGCGAAGGACTCGCGCTCGTTGACGACCTCGTCGATCTCGAAGAGACCCTCGGCGGCGGAGCTCAGCTCGTGCAGGTGGGGGATGTGGCAGCCCTCGAACTCGGAGCGCTGCAGGAACTTCAGGTCGTCGAGGAGCGCGCGGTTCATCGGCAGCGCCTCGGCGGTCATGGTGTGCAGCACGAACTTGGCGCCCGGGTTCAGGGCGTTCGCGACCTGCTGGAAGAAGTAGCGGTAGCGCTTGGTGCGCTCCTTCGGCGGCAGGTTGGAGGAGACGAAGTGCTCCAGCGCGTTGATGCAGAACGCGGCGTCGTACTTCTCGCTGTCGTCGGCGACCTTGTAGTCGGCCCAGCTCTGGACCAGCGTGGTGATCTTCGGGTTGTTCAGCCCGTCGATGAAGGCTTCCTGCGTGCGGGACAGGGTCAGGCCGACGGCCTGCTCCGCGCCGTGCACGGTGGTGAGGCGGTTGAGCATGGTGCCCCAGCCGCAGCCGATGTCCAGGACGCGCTTGGTGGAGCCGGCCCGGACGCCCGCGAGCTCGGCGAACTTGTCGAGCTTGCGCTCCTGGGCCTCGTCCAGGGTGGCGACGAGGTCCTCGCCGTCCTCCCAGTAGCCGCCGGAGTACATCATCGTGGGGCCCAGCAGGAGCCGGTAGAAATCGTTGCTGACCTCGTAGTGGTGCCTGATCGCATCGACCTCGGGGTCCACCGACTTGGGGGCGACCGTTGTCATCCTGATCCTCTTTCCTGCGTGTCCGGCGGGCCGTATTTCCGAATTCGCGTCAGAGAAAACCGGATGCCCCGCAAGGCGTGCGCAAGACGGACCGGATTCGAGCCACGGGGCCGTGTTGCGCCTTCCTTGCGGGGACGGCGCTTTTATCGCTCTCGAAAACCAGACACGTACTGCCGAGTTGCATTGCCGAGAGAGGACCGACCCCATGTCGCTGCCCACCATCGAAGAACTGGCGAGCCAGCTCGAGGCCGTTTCGGGTGCCGCGGAGGTCAGCCCCGACGCCCCGCTCCAGCACATCGCGGACGTCGACTCGCTGGACCTGATGGAGTGGCTGTACGGATTCCAGAACCAGTACCCGCACATCCCGGCCGACGAGTCCCTCTTCGCCGACCTCGACGACACGACCACCCTCCGTGACGTGTACGCGAAGATCGTCGACCTCGTCCCGGCTCAGGCGTAGCGAGGGGTGACGTGACCGGCTTCGACATCACCGGGTGGGGCATGTCCGTACCCGAACGCATCGTCACCAGTGCCGAGCTCGCCGAGCGGTTCGGCGTGGACGAGCACTGGATCACCAGCCGCTGCGGCATCCGCGAGCGGCGGGCGGTCGACCCGGGGCAGACCACCGCCTCCCTGGCCGTCGAGGCCGGCCGGCGTGCGCTGGAGAAGGCGGGCCTGACCGGCGCCGACATCGCCCACCTCATCGTCGCGACCGCCACGCCCGAGCAGCCGTCCCCGGCGACTTCCGCGTTCGTCCACCACGAGCTGGACATCGCGGGAAGCGCGCACGACGTCAACTCCGAGTGCGCCGGGTTCGTCTACGGGCTGGTGTCCGCGATGGCGCTGATCGCCATCGACCCCCGCCCGATCCTGCTGATCGGCTCCGACACCCACACCCTGACGGCCAACCCGGCCGACCGGGACCTGTCCATCCTCGTCGGCGACGGCGCGGGTGCGATCGTCCTGCAGCCGGGCGCGGAGAACCGGGTCAAGGCGTGGAACCTGGGCGCCGACGGCGCCTGCACCGGCTCGCTCAAGGTGCTCGCCGGCGGCAGCCGGATGCCGACCACCCAGGAGACGCTGGACGCGGGCCTCCACTACGCGCAGATCAACGGCAACGAGATCTACCTCAACGCCGTCCGCTACACCGTCCGCACGGTGCGCGAGACGCTGGAGAGCGCCAAGGTGGACGCGGCCGACATCGACCACGTCGTACCGCACCAGGCCAACATCCGGATCATCAACTCGATCCTGTCGCACACCGGCCTGCGGCAGGAGGCCCTGATCACCAACCTCCAGAAGTACGGCAACACGGCCTCGGCGTCGATTCCGATCGCGCTGACCGAGGCCCTGGACGAGGGCCGGATCAAGGTCGGCGACAAGGTGCTGCTGGCCGGCTTCGGAGCCGGCATGACATGGGGTTCGATCCTGATGGAATGGGGCGGTGTCGCGGCATGAGCAAGAACAGTGCGGGTGTGCGACCGGAGTCCCCGGTCGCGCTCGTGACCGGCGCCTCGGGCGGCCTCGGCCAGGCCCTGGCGCTGGAGCTGGACTCACTGGGCTGCCGGGTCGCGGTCCACTACAACAGCTCCAAGGAGGCCGCGGAGGCCGTCCGGGAGAAACTGGTGAACCCGTCGGTGCTGGTCACGGGTGACGTCGGGTCCTGGGAGGCCACCCAGGCCCTCTACGCCCGGATCTCCGAGGAGCTCGGCCCGGTGGACGTCCTCGTCAACAACGGGGCCATCCGCAAGGACAGCCTGATGGCCATGCAGAACCCGGCGGACTGGGCGCAGGTCATCCAGACCAACCTCATCGGCTCCTTCCACACCGCCCGCGCCTCGGTGCCGTACATGCTGCGGCAGCGGTGGGGCCGGGTGATCAACATCGTGTCCCCGTCCGGCATCATCGCGACGGCCGGGCAGACGGCGTACTCGGCCTCCAAGGCCGGTCTGATCGGCTTCACCCGGACCCTCGCGTCCGAGTGCGGCCGGCGCGGGGTGACGGTCAACGCGCTGTCCCCCGGCTTCATGATCACGGGTATGACGAACACCCTCCCGGAGCGGGTGATCGAGGGCATGGAGGACAAGGCCCCCATCCCCCGCTTCGTCACGGTCGAAGAGGTCGCCCGCAGCGCCGGCCTCTTCCTGGACCAGGACTGCATGACGGGCCAGGTCATCAGCATCGACAGCGGAGTGTCCATCACCTGACCCCCCGCGGTCGTCCCCCTCGGCCCCGGCCTCCCGTCCCCCCGGGAGGCCGGGGCCGCTCGTCGTGCCCGGGTCAGGTCGTGACGACGTACGAAGAAGGCCGCCGCCGCGGGAATCCCGCGGCGGCGGGCGTGTTGGTTCCTGCTGTTGTGCTACAGGCGGGTCAGGCGGGGGGGGGGGGCGCCCCCCGGGGGGGGGGGCGGGCTGCGGGCGTGCGGTCAA
>NZ_JBHWJY010000079.1:5539-39001 GCF_042731135.1 Streptomyces sp. NPDC059874 | reverse complement strand
GCCGGGGCGTCCCCGCAGGGCGCCGAACACCACCGCCCTCGGCCCTCCGACCCCTGGAAACGTTCGGCGCCCGAGGAGACGCCCCGGCACGCGCCCGGCCCCGGCGGCCCCCACGCACGGGCCGGGCCGGGCTTCCCGACGCACCGAATATGCGGCTCCGCCACGTGGGGGGCTCCGCCCGGACCCCGCACCTCAAACGCCGGCGAGGCTGGATGTGGCGCAGGCCCGGGGGCAGGGGGCAGGGGGCGCGAAGCCCCCGCCCCCTGCCGGGCGAGCCGCAGGCTACTTCGCCGACTTGGCGAGGAACGCCAAAAGGTCCTGGCGGCTGACCACGCCGGTGGGCTTGCCCTCGACCAGGACGATCGCCGCGTCCGCCTCGCCCAGTACCGCCATCAGCTCGGAGACCGGCTCGCCGGAGCCGACCTGCGGCAGCGGGGAGCTCATGTGCTTCTCCAGCGGGTCGTTCAGCGAGGCCCGCTGCGCGAACAGCGCGGACAGCAGCTCCTTCTCCACGACCGAGCCGATGACCTCGGCGGCCATCACGTCCGGGTGGCCCGCGCCCGGCTTGACGATCGGCATCTGCGAGACGCCGTACTCGCGCAGCACCTCGATCGCCTCGCCCACCGTCTCCTCGGGGTGCATGTGGACCAGGGACGGCATCGCGCCCTCCTTGTCCGCGAGGACGTCGCCGATGCGCGCCGCCGGCCCGGCCTCCTCCAGGAAGCCGTGCCCGGCCATCCACTCGTCCGAGAAGATCTTGCTCATGTAGCCGCGGCCACTGTCCGGGAGCAGCACGACGACCACGTCGTCCGGGCCCAGGCCCTCGGCCGCGCGCAGGGCGGCCACGACCGCCATGCCGCAGGAGCCGCCGACGAGCAGGCCCTCCTCCTTGGCGAGGCGGCGCGTCATCTGGAAGGAGTCCTTGTCGGACACCGCGATGATCTCGTCGGTGACGTTCGGGTCGTAGGCGGTCGGCCAGAAGTCCTCGCCGACACCCTCGACGAGGTACGGGCGACCGGAGCCGCCGGAGTACACCGAGCCCTCGGGGTCGGCGCCGATGACCTTGACCTTCCCGCCGCTGACCTCCTTGAGGTAGTTGCCGGTGCCGGAGATCGTGCCGCCCGTGCCGACGCCGGCGACGAAGTGGGTGATCTTCCCGTCCGTCTGCTCCCACAGCTCGGGACCGGTGGTCTCGTAGTGCGAACGGGGGTTGTTCGGGTTGCTGTACTGGTCGGGCTTCCAGGCTCCCGGCGTCTCGCGCACGAGGCGGTCGGACACGTTGTAGTACGAGTCCGGGTGCTCGGGGTCGACGGCGGTCGGGCAGACCACCACGTCCGCGCCGTACGCGCGCAGCACGTTGATCTTGTCCATGGACACCTTGTCAGGACAGACGAAGATGCACTTGTAGCCCTTCTGCTGGGCCACGATGGCGAGTCCTACACCCGTGTTGCCGCTGGTCGGCTCCACGATGGTGCCACCGGGCTTGAGGGCTCCGCTCTGCTCGGCGGCCTCGATCATCCGAACGGCGATCCGGTCCTTCACGGAGCCGCCGGGATTGAAGTACTCGACCTTCGCAAGGACGGTGGCCTGGAGGCCTTCGGTCACACGGTTGAGCTTCACCAGCGGGGTGTTGCCGACGAGGCTGATCATCGAGTCGTGGAATTGCACCATGTTCTCCAAGGACGGGACTCCACGGGTTCTCCGGGAGGTCCGGCCAGAGTATGCGGAAAGGGATTGGACGACCGTCCGTACGGGGCAGGAAGGTCATCGAAGGCCCAGTCAGAGAAGCGAGGTGGCCGGAAGGGTGTCCAGGGCGAGAACAGCCCGCCGGATCGCGGCGGGCGCAGCGTACGGCGGGGGCGGGCTCGGGCTGGTCGGGGCCGCCACGGTGGGGCTCGTGCTGGCGGAGATGCAGTTCGCCAAGCGGACGGTGGGGACCGGACTGGGTGATCCGCCGCGCGCGGACGGGCTGTACGGGAGCGAGTTCAACGGGCCGGAGCAGAGTCCGGGCCCGCTGCGGCTGGCCATGCTGGGCGATTCCACGGCCGCGGGGCTCGGCGTACGACGCGCCAGACAGACCCCGGCCGCCCTGCTGGCCTCCGGGCTGGCGGCGGTGGCCGAGCGGCCGGTGGAGCTGCGCAACGTGGCCCTGTCGGGGGCCATGTCGGACGACCTGGAGCGGCAGGTCGGCCTCCTGCTGGACGGCGACGCGCCCGCGCCGGACGTGTGCGTGATCATGATCGGCGCGAACGACGTGACCCGGCGCATGCCGCCCACGCAGTCGGTCCGCCACCTCACCTCGGCGGTACGGCGGCTGCGCATGGGGGGCTCCGAGGTGGTGGTCGGCACCTGCCCGGACCTGGGCACGATCGAGCCGGTGTACCAGCCGCTGCGGTGGCTGGCCCGGCGTGTCTCGCGACAGTTGGCGGCCGCGCAGACCATAGGGGTGGTCGCGCTGGGCGCCCGTACGGTCTCGATGGGGGACCTGCTGGGGCCGGAGTTCGCGGCGAACCCCCGGGAGATGTTCGGCCCGGACTCCTACCACCCCTCGGCGGAGGGGTACGCGACCGCGGCGATGGCCGTGCTGCCCACGCTGTGCGCGGCGCTGGCGCTGTGGCCGGAGTCGGACCGGCTGGACGTGTCCCGCGACGAGGACATGCTTCCGGTGGCCAAGGCCGCGTCGGCTGCCGCCGGGCAGGCGGGTACCGAGGTCACCGCGGCCCGCGGTCCCTGGGTCCTCCTCAAACACCGCCGCCGGCGGCGGCTCCCGCTCTCCACCGCCGCCGAGGCCGACCTGGCGAACACGCCCACCCCGAGCCCGTAGCCTCCGGCCCGGCCACCCCCACCCGCTGCGCGGAGCCTCTCCCCGCCCCGCCCTTCCACCGTTCCCCGAGCCCCGCCCGGACCCGCGCCTCAAACGCCGGCGGGGCTGGGTGGGCGGGCGCGCCCAAAGGCTCGGGGCTCCGCCCCAGACCCCGCGCCTCAAACGCCGGCGGGGCTGGATTTGCCCGGACCGGAAAGGGCCAGGACGGGACCCTTGAGGAGTTGCCCGGGACGGGGACGGGGTGGGGTGTCGTCCGGGACGTAAAACGTGATTTGTGGCGCGCACCCGCCCGCACCAACGAAGACACGTCCAGGCGCCATAAATCATGAGTCCCGGACAACACCCCACCCCGGCCCCGGCCCGCGCAGCCCCCGGCACGGGAAGGCGCAAGCTGGAGGTGCGGGGCACCGCCCGGGAACCCGCCACCCCCGCGGGAGCGACCGGCATCACACCGCCCCACCGGTGACCCCGACCGTACGGGGCGGTAACTTCGCATGCGGTCCCGCAACGACGCACGCACCCCTTGGAGTCCCGATGCCCGAAGCCGTCATCGTTTCCACCGCCCGCTCGGCCATCGGGCGCGCCTTCAAGGGGTCCCTCAAGGACGTACGTCCGGACGACCTGACGGCGACGATCATCCAGGCCGCCCTCGCCAAGGTCCCCGAGCTGGACCCGCGCGAGATCGACGACCTGATGCTCGGCTGCGGCCTTCCCGGCGGCGAGCAGGGCCACAACCTCGCCCGCATCGTCGCCGTGCAGATGGGCATGGACTTCCTGCCGGGCGCGACGATCACCCGTTACTGTTCCTCCTCCCTCCAGACCTCCCGCATGGCCCTGCACGCCATCAAGGCGGGCGAGGGCGACGTCTTCATCTCCGCGGGCGTCGAGATGGTCTCCCGGTCCGTGAAGGGCTCCTCCGACGGTCTGCCGGACACCCACAACCCGCTCTTCGGGGACGCCGAGGCCCGCACCGCGGCCCGCGCCACGGAAGAGGGCACGGACTGGCACGACCCGCGCGAGGACGGCCTGATCCCCGACGCGTACATCGCGATGGGGCAGACCGCCGAGAACCTGGCCCGCCTCAAGGGTGTGACCCGCCAGGACATGGACGAGTTCGGCGTGCGCTCGCAGAACCTCGCCGAGGCCGCGATCAAGAACGGCTTCTGGGAGCGGGAGATCACCCCGGTCACCACCCCCGACGGCACCGTGGTCAGCACGGACGACGGCCCGCGCGCCGGCGTCACCCTGGAGGGCGTGCAGGGCCTCAAGCCCGTCTTCCGCCCCGACGGCCTGGTCACCGCCGGCAACTGCTGCCCGCTGAACGACGGCGCCGCCGCCCTCGTCATCATGAGCGACACCAAGGCCCGCGAGCTGGGTCTGACCCCGCTGGCCCGGATCGTCTCCACCGGTGTCACCGGCCTCTCCCCCGAGATCATGGGCCTGGGCCCGGTCGAGGCGTCGAAGCAGGCCCTGAAGCGGGCCGGCCTGACGGTGGGCGACATCGACCTGTTCGAGATCAACGAGGCCTTCGCGGCCCAGGTCATCCCGTCCTACCGGGACCTGGAGATCCCCCTCGACAAGCTGAACGTCAACGGCGGGGCCATCGCCGTCGGTCACCCCTTCGGGATGACCGGTGCGCGCCTCACCGGCACTCTGATCAACAGCCTGCAGTTCCACGACAAGCAGTTCGGTCTCGAGACCATGTGTGTCGGCGGCGGCCAGGGCATGGCCATGGTCATCGAGCGTCTCAGCTAGTCAGGGGCCCAGTCGCCGCAAGGGATCGGGCCGGATCCCTTGCGGCGCGGCGACGCCGGATCCAACCCAGTCGCGGCCGACCTGTGACCGAATCTCCCCCAGGATGTGACTTATCTCCTGGGGGATCGGCATATATGCAGGTCAGGCAGCATGGGGAGGGGCGTCCCGGGACGAAAGCCCTGTCCAATTCGTGACGTAATGCACTGCACGCCATTCCCAGGTCGGGACACTCTGATGTAGGAAGTCGGGGGATCGAATCACACCTGGAGTTAGTCAGTGAGCGCCATGTCTCTTGCCCTGCTGCTGACCGCGGCCGCTGCCACGGCCGTCGGCGCTGCTGCGCTGCACGCCGTCCACGGCCTGCGCAAGCAGGTCACGGCCCTGCGCAGTGAGCTGGCGGTGCCGGCCCACCACCGTGGTGCGACCGTTCCGCACGCCCGCAGCGCCGTCGAATCCCCCGCCGCGGAGATACGAGCCGCCGTGGCCGAAGCCCTCGCCGAGGAGCGCGAGCGCGAGCTCGCCGAGGCGCGCGCCTTCTGGGCCGCGCAGGAGGCCCGCGACGCCGCCGACGCTCCCTCGCTGCTGGGCGGCCTGCCCGGCCTCGGGGAGGACAGCCCGCACGTCTTCCTGCCCCGGCAGGCCGACATGGTGGGCCTGGAGCCGGTGCTCGGCGACGACTCCCTCGACGAGAACCCGTACCCGGAGGACTCGGCCGAGCTGGCCGCCGCCCGCCGGCGCCACCCCTCGCACCCCGATTTCGTTCCGGTCCAGGCCTCGCACCCCGGCGCCGACCACGAGCGCACGGTCAGCCGCCTGGAGGAGCTCGCGGAGGCCCGTACGGCCCTCGCGGACGTCCGCCCCGGCCCGCTGGGCACCCTCGACGTGTACGTCTTCACGGACGGCACCACGCTCTGCATGACCCCGGGGCACCGGGAGACCGCGGAGCGCCTCGCCGAGGCCCTGCGCTCGGGCACCGCGCCGTTCCTGCTCGGCGGCTCGGGCATCTCCGGCGCCTACGCGCTGACCTTCTCCTGCGGTGACGTCGAGGACCCGGACAGCAACGTCTACATCCTCGCGGACCGCGTCATCGCATCGCTGTAGCGTCAGCCCGCTCCACCAGCCGCACGGCCTCGTCCAGCACCTCGGACGGGGCCTTCGTGCCGTCCCCGGCCGCCGCGCCGCGCAGCGCCTCGGCGAGATCCGCCCCGGCCACCGCCACCTGGTCCCCGACGACGAAGAGCCCGTCGTCCGGCATCTCCCGCACGGGGGTGCCTTCCAGGATCTGCGCCCGCGCCGACAACTCGCGGGCCAACTCCAGTGCCGTCGCGGCGGCTCCTTGCTGCAGGCGGCTGTGCGGCGCGGCCCGCAGCCGGTCTGCGAAACGTTCCACGGCGGCGGTCAGGGGTGAAGTATCGAGCACCCGGCCGACCTTACGCGCCGTCCACGCACCATTGCCAACGGGCGAACTCTCCGGCACGGTGACGTGAAGAGAACAGCACGGCGATACCTCCGGAGGCGCCCATGTCCGTAGAGTTCTCCGAGCAGACCCACCGCAACATGATCGACAGAATCCCCCTGACCACCGGTCGTGAAGTCTCCGACTGGCTCCGTACCGTGGACGAAGGCCCCTCCCTCGTCCGGTTCGAGGAGAAGGTCAGCTGGCTGCGCGGCGCGCACGAGCTGTCGTACGGCCAGGCCAAGGCGATCATCCACGAGTACGACCTGCGCAGAGCCGCACGCCGGTTCGGCTGACCCGTCCACCGACCCTCGACGTCCTCCTGACCCCTCCTGACGCACAACGCGGGAAGGCCCCGCGAGCGAATGCTCGCGGGGCCTTCCCCATGCAGTGGGCAAACCCGATGGCCGCCGGGACGACTAGTCGTCGCCCGAGAGGATCTGGAAGATGCGCAGCATCTCGACGTAGATCCAGACCAGGGTCATGGTGAGGGCGAAGGCCGCCAGCCAGGCCTCCTCGCGCGGGGCACCGTAGGTGATGCCGTCCTCGACCTGCTTGAAGTCGAGGGCGAGGAAGCAGGCGCCGAGGATGACACCGATGGCGCCGAACAGGAGGCCGAGGCCGCCGCTGCGGAAGCCGAGGCCGTCGCCGCCGCCGAAGATCGCGAACAGCGTGTTCACGAGCATGAGCAGGACGAAGCCCAGGGCCGCGGCCATCACGAAGCCGTAGAAACGGCGGGTGACGCGGATCCAGCCCATCTTGTAGCCGAGGAGCACGGCGCCGAAGACGCACATCGTGCCCATCACGGCCTGGATGACCACGCCGGGGCCGAGGTAGGTGCTGGTGGCCGCGCTGATGACGCCGAGGAAGACACCCTCCAGCGCCGCGTAGCCCAGGATCAGCGCCGGAACCGGCTTGCGCTTGAAGGACTGGACCATGGCCAGCACGAACGCGACGAGAGCCGCGCCGATGGCGATGCCGTACGACTTGCCGAGGTTCGCGGGGTCGACCGGCAGGAGGACCCAGGACAGGGTCGCCGTCACCAAGAGCGTGCCGAGCGTCATGCCCGTGCGGCTCACGACGTCGTCCATGGTCATCGCGTTGGTGCGCGCCGGCGCCTGCGGCATACCCGTCGCCGGGTCGGTCGCGTACGGGTTCGTCGCGTACGGGTTGGTCCCGGCCTGCTGGTGCTGCTGCTGCGCGTCAAAGCCCGCGTAGCCACCGTTGTCGCGGCTGAACCCCCGTCGCGAGAAGACCGGGTTACTGCTCCTCATCTCACTCCTCCGTGGCCACCGAGCGCGGCCTTAGCCTCAAGAGTAATGCGCTCGCAAAAAAAGCACCCTACTGCTGGAGGAGGATCTTAGGAGAAGGCAGGGCGAAGCGCAGGGGATAAATCGACCCGGGCCTCGCTGGAGCTGGGGAGTGCCCGGAGCCGGACTTGAACCGGCACGACCCGAAGGTCAGCGAGGTTTAAGCTCGCCGTGTCTGCATTCCACCATCCGGGCAGGGCGTGGCGGCCCCCGATACAAAGCCTTCAGCGCTGCCCCGAGCCTATCCGGAAGACCCCCCTCGCCACCTGGCCGTCTTTCCGATGTTGTCTTATTTTATTGGCGCTTGAGGGGTAGTCAGGCCCCAGAACGCACGGTCGGCACCTTCTCGGGGACGATCACCCCCGATGCGGGAATGACGGGAATTCGATGGCCCGCGCCACCCCTCCCGCCACCCGGCACGCCACCCCGCGCCTCCCCCGGCGCCGGACCGGCCCCGCCGCCGCCTCCCGCCGCCCGCGCGCGTGGAGTCAGGGTCGCCGTCATACCAGAGGCGTATGCGCAGGCCTCCGCGGTCAGACTCCAGTGGGCCAGGGAACGGTCACCTCGGCTGATCCGGAACGGGTGTCGGCGCGGAGACGATGGAAAGGTCCCCGCACCGCAGACCGAGGAGCCGTCCCGTGACCACCATGAACCACGCCCCGCGCACCATCCAGGCCGTGGCCGCCCGCGCCACCGGCCTCTCCAAGGTGTACGGCCAGGGCGAGACCCAGGTGGTCGCCCTCGACAACGTCTCCGTGGACTTCGCACAGGGCCAGTTCACCGCGATCATGGGCCCCTCGGGCTCCGGCAAGTCCACGCTGATGCACTGCGTCGCCGGCCTGGACACCTTCTCCTCCGGCTCCGTGCGCATCGGCGAGACCGAGCTGGGCTCCCTCAAGGACAAGCAGCTCACCCAGCTGCGCCGGGACAAGATCGGCTTCATCTTCCAGGCCTTCAACCTGCTGCCGACCCTGACGGCCCTGGAGAACATCACGCTCCCCATGGACATCGCCGGCCGCAAGCCCGACAAGAAGTGGCTGGACAACGTGATCGGCATGGTCGGCCTCGCCGACCGCCTCTCCCACCGCCCCACCCAGCTCTCCGGCGGCCAGCAGCAGCGCGTGGCCGTGGCCCGCGCGCTGGCCTCCCGCCCCGAGATCATCTTCGGCGACGAGCCCACCGGAAACCTCGACTCCCGCTCCGGCGCCGAAGTCCTCGGCTTCCTGCGCAACTCGGTGCGCGAGCTCGGCCAGACCGTCGTGATGGTCACCCACGACCCGGTCGCCGCCTCCTACGCGGACCGCGTCATCTTCCTCGCCGACGGCCGGATCGTCGACGAGATGTACGGGCCCAGCGCGGACGGCGTGCTGGACCGCATGAAGGCCTTCGACGCCAAGGGCCGCACGAGCTGAGGCACCGCGCCCCTCCCGCCCGGCTCCGCCTCCGCCGAACACCTCGAACCCTGGACTCCTCCACCATGTTCCGTACCGCCCTGCGCAACGTCCTCGCGCACAAGGCCCGGCTGTTGATGACGGTGCTCGCCGTCACCCTCGGCGTCGCCTTCGTCTCCGGCACCCTCGTCTTCACCGACACCCTCAGCAACGCCATGTCCAACCAGTCCGCAAAGTCCTACGACGGCGTCGCGGTCTCCGTGACCGACCGCGGGGTCTCCCGGGGCGAGGACGGCGAGAAGCAGGGCGACCCCGGCATCAGCCAACAGACCCTCGACCGGGTCAAGGCGCTGAAGGGCGTCGACTCCGTCTCCGGCCGGGTCACGGGCTTCGCCGGCGTCGGCGACGAGAACGGCAAGCTGATCGGCAGCGGCTGGGCCAACGCCGGCTCCAACTACGCCCCCGTCAAGGACGGCAAGGACCCGCGCTACGACTTCACCACGGGCACCGGCCCGGCCACGGCCCAGCAGGTCGCCCTCGACAAGGAGACGGCCGCCAAGGGCAAGTACAAGGTCGGCGACAAGGTCCGCGTCGCCACCAACGGCCCGGTCGAGGAGTACACCCTCTCCGGTGTCTTCACCACGGAGGACGGCGCGGTCAACGCGGGCGGCAGCCTGGTCCTGTTCGACACCGCGGTCGCCCAGGAGCTCTACCTCCAGCCCGGCTACTACAGCGAGCTCTCCGTCGGCGCCAAGGCGGGCACCACCGCCGACCAGCTGCTGACCGAGATCAAGCCCCTGCTGGGCAAGAACTCCGAGGCCAAGACCGGCGCCGCCCTCGCCGCCGAGCAGGCCAGGCAGATCGAGCAGGCCATGTCCGGCATGAGCACCGGTCTGCTGATCTTCGCCGGTGTCTCCCTCTTCGTCGGCATCTTCCTCATCTACAACACCTTCACCATGCTGGTCGCCCAGCGCACCAAGGAACTCGCCCTGCTGCGCGCCGTCGGCGCCAACCGCGGCCAGGTCAGGCGTTCGGTCCTCATGGAAGCCGGGGTCGTCGGCCTCGTCTCCTCGGCCATCGGCATGGTCTCCGGCATCGGCCTGGCCGTCGCCATGCGCTCCGCGATGGGGCTCTTCGACGCCAAGATCCCGGCCGGCTCGCTGATCATCGCCCCGGCCACCGTGGTCATCGCGCTGGTCATCGGCGTCCTGGTCACCATGCTCGCCGCCCTGCTGCCCGCCTGGCGGACCTCCAGGATCGCCCCGGTCGCCGCCATGGGCAGCGCCCACCTCCCCGCCACGATGAAGTCCCTGGTGCTGCGCAACTCCATCGGCAGCGTCCTGGCCCTCGTCGGCGTCGGCACGGTCTTCCTCGGCGTCAGCCAGAAGAGCGACGGCCGCATGACCATCGCGGGCGGCGCCTTCCTGCTCCTCATCGGCCTCTTCGTCCTGCTGCCGATGCTCTCCCGCCCGGTCATCGCCACCGTCCGCCCGCTGCTGGAGAAGGTCTTCGGCGTCGCCGGCAAGCTGGCCGCGCAGAACGCGGTCCGCAACCCGCGCCGCACCGCCGTCACCGCCGCCTCCCTGACGATCGGTCTGACCCTGGTCACCGCCATGTCGGTGATGGGCATCACCGTCGGCCAGGCCGTCGACAAGGCGACCACGCAGAACGTCAAGGCCGACTACAAGGTCACGATGGCCGGCGAGGGCATGAACCTCGACAAGTCCGTGATCCCGGCCCTGGAGAAGGGCAAGGGCGTCACCGCCGTCTCCCCGAAGGCCATGGAGATGGTCAAGCTCGCCGGCACCTCCGAGATGGTCAGCGGCGTCAACCCGGCCGCGCTGGCCGCCGTACTGGACGTCAAGACCACCGCCGGCAACCTCGCCGCCCTCGGCGAGGGCAAGCTGATGGTCTCCGCGAAGGAGGCGGAGAAGAAGGGTCTGACGGTCGGCTCCACGGTCGACGCCCAGTACGACGACGGCCAGAAGGGCAAGCTCCAGGTCGGCGCGATCTTCGACGGCAAGGACCAGCTCCTCGACTACGTCCTCGACAACAAGATCCTCGCCGCGCACAACGAGCAGCAGTACCTGCCCGAGGTCCTCGTCAAGACCGCCGGCGGCGCCACCGAGGCGAACCAGCAGGCCGTCATCGACGCCCTCGGCAAGAGCCCGGCCATCAAGGTCTCCGACAAGGCCGACATCCGCAACGACATGGCCGGCGAGATCAACACGGCGCTGAACATCATGTACGGCCTGCTCGGCATGGCCCTGATCATCGCCGTCCTCGGCGTCGTCAACACCCTCGCGATGTCGGTCTACGAGCGCCAGCAGGAGATCGGCATGCTGCGGGCGGTCGGCCTCGACCGGCGCCGGGTCAAGAACATGATCCGCCTGGAGGCCGTGGTCATCTCGCTCTTCGGCGCGGTCCTCGGCATCGGCGTCGGCGTCTTCCTCGCCTGGGCCGGCGGCAAGACCATCGCGGGCTCGATCCCGGGCTATTCGCTGGTCATCCCCTTCGACCGGATCGGGATCTTCTTCGCCCTCGCCGGACTGGTCGGCGTCCTGGCCGCCATGTGGCCGGCCCGCAGCGCCGCCCGCCTGAACATGCTGACCGCCATCAAGACGGAGTAGCGGTACGGAAACACGCGAAGGGCCCCGGGGCAGCCGCCCCGGGGCCCTTCGCGTTACGTGTCCTGTCCGCCCCAGGTGCGCAGCCGCAGCGGCAGCCCCGACTCCCCCGCCGCCGAAGACCGCACCGCGAGGACCTGGTTGACGCCGAGCCGGCCCCGCTCGAAGCCCAGCGCGGAGGCCGCCATGTACACCAGCCAGACCCGGGCCCGCCCGGGCGAGGTCAGCCGTACGCACTCGTCCCAGTGCGCCTCCAGCCGCGCCACCCAGGCCCGCAGGGTCAGCCCGTAGTGCTCGCGCAGCGCCTCCACGTCGCGGACCTCGAAGCCGGCCCGCTCCAGCTCGCCGACGGTGGTGCCGAGCGGGGAGAGCTCCCCGTCGGGAAAGACGTAGGCGTCGATGAACTCGTCGATGCGGTAGGCGTCTTCGTCGGGCTCAGGGGGGCGGGCGATCTGGTGGTTCAGCAGTCGTCCGCCCGGGCGCAGCAGGGCGTGCAGGGTGCGGGCGTAGTCCCGGTAGCGGTCGGCGCCGACGTGTTCGGCCATGCCGATGGAGGAAATGGCGTCGTACGGGCCGTCCTTGACGTCCCGGTAGTCCTGGATGCGGATCTCCACCCGGTCGGTCAGGCCCTCGTCGGCGACCCGCTTGAGGGCGTACGCGGCCTGTTCTCGGGAGAGCGTGATGCCGGTGACCCGGACGCCGTACTCGCGGGCCGCGTGCACCGCCATGGAGCCCCAGCCGCAGCCGACGTCGAGGAGCCGGTCGCCGGGGCTCAGCGCGAGTTTGCGGCAGACGAGGTCGAGCTTGTCGTGCTGGGCCGCTTCCAGGCTCCCGCCGGGCGTCCAGTACGCGCAGGAGTACACCATCGAGGGGCCGAGCACCCGTTCGTAGAAGTCGTTGCCGACGTCGTAGTGGTGGCTGACGGCCTGTCGGTCCCGGCCCTTGCTGTGCCGCGGCCCGCCACGCCCGACGGCCGCCTCCTCGGCCGGGGGCCCGGGCGGGGGCAGCGGTCCGGCGAGCCCGATCAGCTCGCGCACGGCGGCCCGGTGCGCGGGGTCGCGCAGCAGCCGGGCGGCCTCGGGCAGGGCTGCCGGGCGGGCCTCCCGCGCGCGGCGGGCGATGCCCCCCAGGACCGCGAGCGGCCCGGTCCGGCCGGCCGGCTTCCCGGCCGGGGCGGATGGGGCGGCGAGCGGCACGTCGCGCTCCCTCTCCCAGAGGAGCCCCGCCACCCGGTCCAGCAGCTCGAACAGGTCGCCCTCGACCGTCAGTTCGCCCGCGACCCAGGCGCGGGCGAGGCCCAGTTCACCCGGCTTCCACAGCATCCGGCGCACGGCACGGCGGTGGTGGAAGACGAGCACGGGACCGCCGGGCGGGCCCGCCTCGCTGCCGTCCCACGCACGGATGCGCACGGGCAGCGGGGCTCCCAGCAGGGTCTCGGCTAGAGCAGCCAGCCGCGGCGCGGCGTCGTTCATGGCGCACCTCCACAAAAGCTCCGACCCATCCGTCTACCCACTACGGACCGCGGGTACGCCGAAGGGGCCGCCCGCACCACGGATGGCGGGCGGCCCCTTCGGGGTCGTGCTCGGGTTCGTGCCGTCAGGCCCGGGCTAGGAGGCCTTGGCCTTCTGTGCCGGAGCTGCCGCGGCGGCCGGAGCCGGCGCCGGCTTGGCGGCCTCGTAGAACTCCTCGCGGGGGGTCTCCAGCGCTCCGAGGGAGACGACCTCACGCTTGAGGAACATGCCGAGGGTCCAGTCGGCGAACACGCGGATCTTGCGGTTCCAGGTCGGCATGGCCATGCCGTGGTAGCCGCGGTGCATGTACCAGGCGAGCCGGCCCTTGAGCTTGATCTTCATCTTGCCCATGACGATCATCGCGACGCCCTTGTGGAGGCCGAGGCCCGCCACCGCACCCTTGTTGGAGTGCGAGTACTCGTGCTGCGGGAAGCCCCGCATGCCCGAGATGACGTTGTCGCCGAGGACCTTGGCCTGGCGCAGCGCGTGCTGGGCGTTCGGCGGGCACCAGGCGTTCTCGACGCCGGCCTTGCGGGCGGCGACGTCCGGAACCTGGGCGTTGTCGCCGGCGGTCCAGATGTAGTCCGTGCCCTTGACCTGGAGGGTCGGCTCGGCGTCCACGTGGCCACGGGGGCCCAGCGGCAGGCCGTAGCGGGCCAGCACCGGGTTGGGCTTGACGCCCGCGGTCCAGACGATGGTGTTGGAGTCGACCTCGAGGCCGTTCTTCAGCACCACGTGGCCCTCCACGCAGGAGTCCATGGAGGTGTTGAGGTAGATCTCGATGCCGCGCGACTCGAGGTGCTCCTTGCCCCAGGTGCCGAGCTTGGGCCCGACCTCGGGAAGGATCTTGTCGGCCGCGTCGACCAGGATGAAGCGCATGTCCTCGCGCTTGATCGTGGAGTAGTACTTCGCGGCATCGCGGGCCATGTCCTCGACCTCGCCGATGGTCTCCGCGCCGGCGAAGCCGCCGCCGACGAAGACGAAGGTGAGGGCCTTGCGGCGGACGTTCTCGTCCGTCGTGGACTCGGCCTTGTCGAGCTGCTCGAGGACGTGGTTGCGCAGGCCGATGCCCTCTTCGACGCCCTTCATGCCGATGCCCTGTTCGGCGAGGCCGGGGATCGGGAAGGTGCGGGAGACGGCGCCGAGCGCGATCACCAGGTAGTCGAAGGGCAGCTCGTACGCCTCGCCGACGAGCGGCGTGACGACGGCGACCTTGCGGTCCTGGTCAATGCTGGTGACCCGGCCGGTGAGAACCTCTGCCTTGGGCAGCACGCGTCGCAGCGGGACGACGACGTGCCGAGGCGAGATGCTGCCTGCGGCCACTTCGGGGAGGAAGGGCTGGTAGGTCATGTACGACCGCGGGTCGACGACCGTGACGGTCGCCTCGCCGTAGCGCATCTTCTTCATGATGCGCTTCGCCGCGTACAGGCCTACGTACCCACCTCCTACAACGAGGATCCTGGGACGCTCCGTGGTGCTCATGGAACGAGTATCCAGCACCCCCAGGGGTGATGCTCGTGAGCCCCTTCACAAGCAGTCCGGGACCCTCTGCTACACTCCGCGGCCCACGTGACGGAGGTCATGGCGCGCAACGGGAACCACGGTGTAACGGGAGTCGTTGTTCACCCGTCCTGAACTGGGCTGTAGGCCCTCAACCGGACTGGACCACCGGCTTTTGTCCATACGTCTGATGCGGAACCCGTAGCGTCCAACATTCGCACGAACGCTCGGGCAAAAGGGGCCTGAGGGCCCTCCGAGGGCCTCGAAAGGCCCTTTCGGCGGCCCGGCAGACCCCTTTTCCTTGTGAAGAACTTCACGAACTTGATGTGGACCATGGGACCAAAGTCCCCCGCGGACCCCGTCTTCGGGCGGTTGAACAGACGATTCCGCCTGGGAATCCGCTGCCGATCATGGTCCGTCTCAGGCGACGGACCAGGCGATCCCGTCCAGGATGTCGTGCTCGGAGACGACGACCTCCGAGGCCCCGACGCGCTCCATGATGGCGAGCAGGACCAGGACGCCCGCGCCGATCACGTCCACCCGTCCCTCGTGCATCACGGGGATCGCGGCGCGCTCGGCGTGCGTCTCGTTGAGCATCCGCTCGCTGATCTCCCGGACCTGCTCGTAGGACATCCGGGAGTGGTGGATCTCCGACGAGACGTACTCCTGCAGGCCGAGCGCGATCCCGGCGGCCGTGGTCACCGAGCCGGCCAGCCCCACCAGGGTGCGGGCCTCGCGCAGCGGGACCGACTCCTCGGCCAGGTCCAGCGCGGCCTCGATGTCGGCCCGCATCGCGGCGATCTGCCCGGCGGTCGGCGGGTCGGTGACGACCCCGTCCACCACCAGGTGGCGCTCGGTCATGCGGACGCAGCCCACGTCCACCGAGCGGGCGGCGCGCACGTGCTCCTCGCCGACCACGAACTCCGTCGAGCCGCCGCCGATGTCCACGACCAGGAACGGCCGCTCCAGGTGCTCGTGCGCGGTCAGCTCCTTGGTGGCGCCGGTGAAGGAGAACTCCGCCTCCTCCTCGCCCGAGATGACCTCGGGCTCGACGCCCAGGATCTCCTTGACGCCCCGCACGAAGTCGTCCCGGTTCTCGGCGTCGCGGGACGCGGAGGTGGCCACGAAGCGCACCCGCTCCGCGCCGAGCTCCTTGATGACCGCCGCGTACTCGCGGCAGGCGGCGAAGGTGCGCTCCAGGGCCTCCGGGGCCAGCCGGCCGGTCTTGTCCACGCCCTGGCCGAGCCGGACGATGGTCATCCGGCGGTCCAGCTCGACCAGGTCCCCGGTGGCCGGGTCCAGGTCGGCGACGAGGAGCCGGATGGAGTTCGTACCGCAGTCGATGCCCGCGACCCGGCTCATGCGGACTCCTCTTCCTTCTTGTCCGCCTTGTCCGCGCACGGGGTGACGCAGGGACCCTTGGCCCACCACTCCGGCAGCATGGCGAGGGCCTCGTCGCCGAACGGGTTCACGCCCGGGCCCGCGGCCAGGGAGTGGCCGACCAGCACGTGCAGGCACTTCACCCGGTCCGGCATGCCGCCGGCGCTCGGGAAGCCCTGGAGCACCTCGATGGCGTCACGGCGCCGGATGTAGTCCTCGTGCGCGGCCCGGTAGGCGGCGGCCAGCTCCGGGTCCTCGGCGAGTCGGGCCTGCATCTCCTTCATCACGCCGTTGGCCTCCAGCGTGCCGATGGCGCCGGCCGCACGCGGGCACGTCAGGTAGTACAGCGTCGGGAAGGGAGTGCCGTCGGGGAGTCGCGGGGCGGTCTCCACGACGTCCGGCTGGCCGCAGGGGCAGCGGTGCGCGATGGCGCGCAGCCCGCGCGGCGGGCGGCCGAGCTGCTGCTGGAACGCATCGACGTCGGCGTCGGTCGGCTCGGTCCGGTCGGTCTGGGGCGGGGGCGTCTGCATGCCTGGAGGAAGTCTCTTCGTTCTCGTGGATGGGTGCGGTGCTCAGTCGCCCGGGCGGTCGGCCTTGTCGACGCCGTCCCAGACGTTCGAGTACCAGGGCCGGTTCGGGCCGGCCTGGCCGGTCCGGTGCCGCTCGGCGGCCTCGGCTCCGGGGTCGGTCATGACGTAGCCGATCTCCCCCGGGCGCAGGAAGTGCAGGTGCTTGCGCGCCTGCTGTTCCGCGTACGCGTCGTCCTGCCAGCGGGCCTTCTCGTCGCGGAGCCGCTCCAGGCGGTCCCGCGCGGTCACGGCGTCCCGCTGCTGCTCCGCGATCTCCGCGCGTTGGGAGACGTACTGGCGCATCGGATACGCGAGGGCGACGACCAGCGTACAGAGGACGAGCACCAGGAGGGCCGCGCGGCCGGTGAGCCGGCTGCGGCGGACCTGACGGCGCGACTGCGAGCGGTAGACGTGGGCGGCGGTCCGCTCACCGAGCTGCTTGAGCCTGGTCGCGGTGGAGAAGGTGGAGAACCGATCCCGGTTCCCGGCCATTGATCCGCCTCCCCTGTGTACACGTACTACGCAATACGTCCCCGCACACGGTACGGGACCGAGTGCGGGGACGTACGGAAGCTAGAGCTCAGTCTTCGGCAACAGCCGTGATCAGCCCTTGAAGCGCGGGAAGGCGGAGCGGCCCGCGTACACGGCGGCGTCGTCGAGGATCTCCTCGATGCGCAGCAGCTGGTTGTACTTGGCGACGCGGTCCGAGCGGGCCGGGGCGCCGGTCTTGATCTGACCGCAGTTCACGGCGACGGCGAGGTCGGCGATGGTGACGTCCTCGGTCTCGCCGGAGCGGTGCGACATCATGCACTTGAAGCCGTTGCGCTGGGCCATCTCGACGGCGTCGAGGGTCTCGGTCAGCGAACCGATCTGGTTCACCTTCACGAGCAGGGCGTTCGCGGAGCCCTCCTCGATGCCGCGGGCCAGGCGCTCCGGGTTGGTGACGAAGAGGTCGTCGCCGACGATCTGCACCTTGGAGCCGATGCGCTCGGTGACGGTCTTCCAGCCGGCCCAGTCGTCCTCGAACAGCGGGTCCTCGATGGAGACGAGCGGGTACGCCTCGACGAGCTCGGCGTAGTAGTCGGTCATCTCGGCGGCCGAGCGGGACTGGCCCTCGAACTCGTACTTGCCGTCCTTGTAGAACTCGGACGCGGCGACGTCGAGCGCGAGCGCGATGTCCTTGCCCGGGGTGTAGCCGGCCTGCTTGATGGCCTCGACGATGAGGTCGAGCGCGGCGCGGTTGGACTCCAGGTTCGGGGCGAAGCCGCCCTCGTCACCGAGACCGGTGGAGAGGCCCTTGGTGTGCAGGACCTTCTTGAGGGTGTGGTAGACCTCGGCGCCCCAGCGAAGGGCCTCGGAGAAGGACTCCGCGCCGATCGGGGCGATCATGAACTCCTGGATGTCGACGTTGGAGTCGGCGTGCGACCCACCGTTGAGGATGTTCATCATCGGAACGGGCAGCAGGTGCGCGTTCGGTCCGCCGAGGTAGCGGAAGAGCGGAAGGTCCGAGGCCTCGGACGCGGCGTGCGCGACGGCGAGGGAGACGCCGAGGATGGCGTTGGCGCCGAGGGAGCCCTTGTTCTCGGTGGCGTCCAGGTCGATCATCGCCTGGTCGATCAGGCGCTGCTCGGTGGCGTCGTAGCCGACGAGCTCCGGGCCGAGCTGCTCGATGACGGCGAGGACGGCCTTCTCCACGCCCTTGCCGAGGTAACGGTCGGGGTCACCGTCACGGAGCTCTACGGCTTCGAACGCTCCGGTGGAGGCACCGGACGGAACTGCAGCACGGCCGGTGCTGCCATCGTCGAGGCCCACCTCGACCTCGACCGTGGGGTTGCCTCGGGAGTCCAGGATTTCCCGGGCTACGACGACGTCGATGGACGGCACGAGCATCTCCTTCTGGGATGTGACGCTGGGTGTGCGGCGGCATGTCAGGCCGTGGGACGGCCCTGCCGCTTAGAGCCTAACCGGCTCCGGGCACTCGGCCTGCCGACCGCCCGGGTCCTGGGACGAAAAAGGGCCCGAATACCCCCGTTCCCGGACATAGGACTCTGGAGAAGGGGGGCTTGGCCTGCCGAAACGCCGCCGCCCGGCGCGTGGGGGGAAGACGCGCCGGGCGGTGGGGCTGTCACGTGTGGTGAAGACACCTGCGGCTATTGCCGCATTGTTCAGCTGAGCTTCAGCTTCTGACCCGGGAAGATCAGGTCGGCGTCCGAGACGATGTCCTTGTTCAGCTCGAAGAGCTTCTCCCAGCCGCCCTGGACGCCGTTTGCCGTGGCGATGTCGCCCAGGGTGTCGCCGGACTTGACCTCGTACGAACCGTTGCCGGTCTTCGGGGCCTCGGTGCGCTCGGAGCGGGTGGTCGGGGCCGGGGTCTCGGAGCGCTTCGGCTCCGTCTTCTTCGGCTCGGACTTCTTCGGCTCGGTCTTCTTGGGCTCGGTCTTCTTGGGCTCGGTCTTCGGCTTCTCGGTCGAGCCGCCACCGGTGTAAGAGGAGTTCGACAGGCCGACGCCGCAGGACGGCCAGGCGCCCTTGCCCTGACCCTTGAGGACCTTCTCGGCGATGGCTATCTGCTGGGACTTCGAAGCCTGGTTGGCCTGCGGGGCGTAGGCCTTGCCGCCGTACGCGGCCCAGGTGGAGGACGAGAACTGCAGGCCGCCGTAGTAGCCGTTGCCCGTGTTGATGGCCCAGTTGCCACCGGACTCGCACTGTGCGACGCGGTCCCACTCGGAAGCGGTCGCGGCGCTCGCGGTGCCCGCGGCCATCAGGGGCGCGGCGACGACGGCACCGGCGACACCGGCGAGCGTGACGATGCGGGCGGCCTTGGTGGCGCGACGGTGCTTGCCCTTGCCGGAAAGCAGCATGAGGTTCTCCTCACCGACGCCTACGAGGTGAGCTGTCGGGTTCGGGCGAGTGAGTTGCCCGGCCGTGCGACCCAGCGCACGTCTTAACCCCCAGCCGGTTGCGTGACCGTCTTTCAACGGCCGCTCCCGGCACCTACCTTGGTTCCCCCGCTCCTGCCTTCGGCGCTTTACGCGACGACTGTTCCCCCCGTCCGCCGGCAGGATTCGGCGATGCGGTCGAAGGAGCCCGCGGTGGCGAGCGATTCAGAAGGTAGACAGGTCTCCCCCCGATGTTCAACGAGCCACATCGGGGGGAAACGACCCCTACTTGCGCCCCTCCCAAGGGCGTTTGCGCAGGTGAGGACGGGGTTTGCGGAAGCCCCGAGGCGGGACACGCCAGTTGACCGGAAGAGACACATGTCTCACTTACAGAAAACGGACAATCAACTCTTTCCGGATGGCTGAAGTGCCCTTATTGCGCAGTTAGATCCAGGTTCTGGCCGGGCTTGATCAAGTTGGCGTCCTCGCCGATGACCTGCTCGTTGGCCTCGTACAGGGCGTTCCAGCCGCCCTTGACCCCCTTGGCATCCGCGATGGCCGCCAGGCTGTCGCCCGCCTTCACGGTGTACGAGGGCGCCGACGCGGCGTCAGATGTGACGGGCGCCTCGGCGGCGGGCGCGCCGCGGTGCTTGCCGCTGCCCTCGCCGGGCGCGGCCGGCGGTGCGGTGGAGGCGTCGGGGGTCACGGGGGCGCCCGGGTCGGCCGGGGCGCTCGGGTCGGCCGGGGTCACCGGCGGCAGGCCCGGGGTGGTCGGCGGGGTGGCGGGCGGGGTGGCGGGCGGGGTCGTGGGCGGCGTGGTGGGCGGCGTGGTCGGCGTGCCCGGGTCCGCCGGGTTGCCCGGGGTCACCGGCACCGTGGGGTCCGGAACCGTGGGGTCCGGCACCGGGAGGTCCGGCACCGGGAGGTCCGGCGCCGGCATGACGGGCAGTCCGAGGTTCGGTCCGAGCGGGCCGTCGGGGACGGTCGGGGTCGGGGTCGGGGCCCCGAAGTCCGTGGACGGCGGCACGGTTCCGCTCGGCGGCACGACGTCGTCCGGGCGGGCCGGCGTGGAGCCGACGGCGCCGTGGTTGCCGGCGTGACCGGGGTCCACGACCGCGGCGGGGCCCTGCGCGTCCAGTCCGGCGGGAGCCGCGCACATCGGCCACGCCTGCGGGCCCCGCGCCGCGAGCACCCGCTCGGCGACGGCGATCTGCTGGGACCGGCTGGCGAGGTCGGCCCGTTCGGCGTATTCGAGCCCGCCGGCCTCCCGCCACTCCTCCTGAGTGAACTGGAGTCCGCCGTAGGCGCCGCTGCCGAAGTTGGCGCTCCACGTGCCGCCGCTTTCGCATTCGGCGACCTTGTCCCACGTGGAGGTGTCGGCCGCGCTCGCGCTGGTGGCGGCGAGCAGCGGCAGGGCCAGCGCGGAGCCGGTGACTCCGGCCGTGACGACTATCGCGGGCACCTGACGGGGGCGTCTGTGGCGGCCGTTCCCGGAACGCATGAGGCTGCACCTTTCGCATAACGGCGGGGTAACGGCAGAACCTAGCGGCCATCGAACGCATGTCACAAGTTCGCTCGGGAACTGACTTCGGGTCAGGCGGCGCTCAGGCGTTTGGCGGTGCGAAGCGAAAGGGAAGGGTGCGCAGGCCACGCATGGCGAGTCCGCCGCGCAGGCGCGGCCCTTCGGGTGGAACGGCGAGTTCCAGATCCGCCGGACGCGACAGCAAACTCGCGAGCGCGGTCCGCCCTCCAAGCCGATGGGAGCCCGTGAGGCGGTTCGGCCCATCACGGTTACGGTCAGAGCGTGCACGAAGACGCCTCCGCCGCCCCGCCGCCCACTCTTTTCGACTGGGAGTTCGCCACCGACCCCTACCCGGCCTACGCCTGGCTGCGCGAGCACTCCCCGGTGCACCGCACCAAGCTCCCCAGCGGGGTGGAGGCCTGGCTGGTGACCCGGTACGCCGACGCCCGACAGGCCCTCGCCGACCAGCGGCTCAGCAAGAATCCGGCGCACCACGCGGGATCGGCTCACGCCAAGGGCAAGACCGGTATCCCGGGGGAGCGCAAGGCGGAGCTGATGACGCACCTGCTCAACATCGACCCGCCCGACCACACCCGGCTGCGGCGGCTCGTCTCCAAGGCGTTCACGCCCCGGCGGGTGGCCGAATTCACCGGACGGGTTCAGGAGCTGACGGATCAGCTCCTCGACGGCTTCGCCGAGCGGGGGGAGGCGGACCTCATCCACGAGTTCGCCTTCCCGCTCCCCATCTACGCCATCTGCGAGATGCTCGGCGTACCGCGCGAGGACCAGGACGACTTCCGCGACTGGGCCGGGATGATGATCCGCCACGCCGGAGGCCCGCGCGGCGGGGTGGCCCGCTCGGTCAAGCAGATCCGCGGCTACCTCGTCGAGCTGATCCACCGCAAGCGCGACGACCTGGGCGACGACCTGATCTCCGGGCTGATCCGGGCGAGCGACCACGGCGAACACCTCACCGAGAACGAGGCCGCCGCGATGTGTTTCGTGCTGCTTTTCGCCGGTTTCGAAACGACGATCAACCTCATCGGCAACGGGGCCTACGCCCTGCTGCGCAACCCTGACCAGCGCGAGCGTCTCCAGGTCTCCCTGGCTGCCGGCGAGACCGAGCTGGTGGAGACGGGCATCGAGGAACTGCTGCGCTACGACGGCCCCGTGGAACTGGCCACCTGGCGGTACGCGACGCAACCGCTGACTCTGGGCGGCCAGGACATCCCGGCCGGCGACCCCGTCCTGGTCGTCCTCGCCGCCGCCGACCGAGACCCGGAGCGGTTCACCGACCCGAACACCCTCGACCTCTCCAGGAGCGACAACCAACACCTCGGATACGGTCACGGCATCCACTACTGCCTGGGAGCCCCCCTGGCCCGACTGGAGGGCCAAACGGCCCTCGCCACGCTGCTGACCCGCCTGCCCGACCTCGAACTCGCCGTCGACCCCTCGGAGCTGCGGTGGCGGGGTGGTCTCATCATGCGGGGCCTGCGCACGCTGCCGGTCCGCTTCACCCCGAGCGCCTGCCCCCGGGCATGACGAAGGCCCCACCCGCCATCCCATATGGCCGGTTCATCGCGGCTGTCCGTAGATGGGCCGTCGCTTGACCTCACGTACTCCGACGATCCTACTTTCGGTCGTGTGGATGTGAGGATCTTGAAAAGCAGCTTCGCGGTGGTGGAGAGACGGGCCGAACACGCGGTCAAGTTCTTCTACTCCCACCTGTTCTGGCACAACCCCGGAGTCCGTGAGCTCTTCCCGGCCTCCTTCGAGGACATGGAAAGACAACGGGACCGGCTCTTCGCCGCGCTCACGCACGTGATCGCCCACCTGGAGAACGAGAGCCTGGTCCCCTACCTACGCGATCTGGGGCGCGACCACCGCAAGTTCATGGCCGGCCCCGAGCACTACACGGCCGTCGGCTCCAGCCTGCTCGCCGCGCTCGCCGAGACCTCCGGCGACGCCTGGACCCCGCAGGTGGAGAAGGCGTGGACCGAGGCGTACCAGGTGATCGCCGACGCGATGATGGGCGGCGCCGCCACCAGCGAGGACCCGCCCTGGTGGGACGCGGAGGTCGTACGCCACCTCCAGTACGGGGAGGACATCGGAGTGCTCACCCTGCGGCCCCTCGTCCCCTTCCCCTATCGCCCCGGCCAGTACACGAGCGTGAGCAGCGAACGGGTCCCGACGACCTGGCGCACCTACTCCATCGGCAACGCCCCCCGCCCCGACGGCACCGTCGACCTGCACGTCAGCCGGATCGAGCGGGGCCGGCTCAGCGGCTCCCTGGTCCGCGAGACGCAGCCGGGCGACATGCTGCGGCTCGCCGCCGCCGGTGGGCAGCTGACCTTCCGCCGCGAGGACCGCCCGGTCAGCTTCATCGCCGCGGGCACCGGCTGGGCGCCGATCCGGGCCATGCTGGAGGAACTCGCGGAGCACCCTCCCGATCAGGACGTGCGGCTGTTCGCGGTGGCGCGGGACGCCGCGCACCTCTATGACCGGCCGCTCATCGACGAGTACGCCGCCGCCTTCGGCTGGCTGAGCGTCACCTACATCACCCCCGCTCCCGGCCGGCACCGCAACCAGGCCACGGACCGGCTCGCCACCGCCCTCTGCAACCGGGGGCTCTGGCCCGACCAGGACGTCTACCTCAGCGGGCCGCCGCTGTTCATCAACGAGACCGCGTACCTCCTGGAGGAGCTGGGTGCCCCGCCCAGCCGGATTTTCCACGACTCCGTACCTGCCGGTGGCAAAGGCCACGGCACCGAGCACGGCCGCCGCCCCCTGGGCTTCGGCGAGTGGTTCCTGAACCGCCCCTCGCCACACTGGCACGACCCTTCGCGCCGCGCGCCGAAGGACTGACGCACCACCCGAACACCGCTGCTGGGGGCTATTCGCCGACGCCCTCGGCCGCACGGATCGCGTCCCGGTAGACGCGGGCCGCCGCCCGCAGTGCCGTCTCGGGGTCGATCCCCTCCTGCTCCGCGCGCGCCGCCAGCGCCAGCAGCTCGTACCCGACGCCCTCACCCCTGGGCAGCTCCACGGCCACATCCCCCGCACGGGCCCGGCCGGCGAGCTTGGCCGCGAGCGCCAGACCGGGCTGGCCCAGCGGGATCCCGTCGGTGACCGACTCCCGCCCCTTCTCCACCGCCTTGGTGCGCTGCCAGTGCTCGTGCACGTCCTCGGGGGTCTCGGCCGCGGCGTCGCCGAACACGTGCGGATGCCGGTGGATCAGCTTCTCGACCAGGGTCCCGGCCACGTCGTCGATGGAGAACGCCTCCGCGGCCTCCTCGGTGTCCTCGGTGTCCCCCGCGTCCCCCACGCCCTCCTGCGCGATCCGCGCGTGGAAGACCACCTGGAGCAGGACGTCGCCGAGCTCCTCGCGCAGCTCCGTGCGGTCCCCGGCCTCGATGGCCTCGACGAGTTCGTACGCCTCCTCGATCGCGTACTTCGCCAGGCCCTCGTGGGTCTGCTTCGAGGTCCACGGGCACTCGCGCCGGACCCGGTCCATCACCTGGACCACGTCGAGCAGGCGCGCGCCCGGCAGGTCGTACGAGCCGGGCAGCAGCTCCAGGTCGGGCATCGAGAGGCGGCCCGAGCCGGCGAGCCGCGCCAGCCCGTCGGTGAGCCGCTGGTCGCCCTCCCCGCCGGGGAGCACCACGACCGTACGGCCGCCCGCGCAGGCCTCGACCAGCGCGTGCGCGTCCGGGCTCGCGTGCTCGACCTCGATGCCGGCCTCCCGCAGGTACGGCAGCTGCGGGTGGCCGGTGTCGGCGCACAGCACCCGGTCCGCGGCGTGCAGGGTCTGCCACGCCGGCCAGGACAGCACGCCGGGGGCGACCCGGTGGCTGGTGGTCAGCAGGACGATGCGGCCGGTGGGCTCGGTGGCTGCGGGGTCGGCGGGCGCGGGGTCGGCGGGTGCGTGGTCGGTCACCCTTCGAACCTACCTCTGCGCGGCCGCCATCGGATCCACGGGGGCGCCCTCGGCCTGGGAGCGCTGGACGATCCAGGGCGTCTCCCCGGCACCGAGCTTGATCTGCTTGGCGTCCCAGGCTCCGTAGCGCGGGTTCACCTCGATGCGCAGCGCCTTCACGGCGGCCCGGGCGGGCTCTTCGAGCTTCCCGTTGCCGTACTTGGCGGTCAGCTTGGTGAGCAGCACCCGGTCCCGCAGGAAGCGGTCGACCTGGCCGGGGGCCATGGCGCCCTTCTGCAGGAGCAGCGCCTCGAACTGCTCGGCCCCGCCGTTCTCGGCGACGTACGCCTTGCGCTCCTCCTCGATGTCCTTCTGGGACACCTCGATCCCGGCGGTGTCGGCCATCTTGTCGATGATCCGGCTCTGGAGCATCGAGTCGAGCTTCTGCCGCTCCAGGTTCGGCGTGCTCGCGATGAGCTCGGTGGAACCCTGCCCGGAACGGTTCTGCGCGGCCCGGACGTCGTTCACCTGGGCCTGGAGGGCGGAGGTGGTGATCCGTTCACCGCCGACGACGGCCGCGGTACCGGGGCGGGTCTCGCCCGAGCAGGCGGCCAGCAGGGGAGCCGCCAGGAGCAGGGCGGCGGAGACGGAGATCGCTGTGCGACGGTGCAAAGGAGCCTCCAGGGCCGGGAGATTGTGCGTTCTTGCACAAGGCCGTGCGGTGATCGATGTTATGAGGTCGAGGTGATCGGGACCACCGGTTCGACCAACGATTCGCGCGCGGACTGAACACGCTCCGTTCATAGGCGAGTCGGCCCACGCCGGCATGTCCGCCGCGCCACCCGGTCACCCGTCCTGGGGACCCCACCGCCCCGGCCCGTCGCCCCGTGGGCGGTTGGCCACCCGCAGGCCACCCTTCGGTCACCCGGTGCTGCCAAGGTGCGCGCACCATGTCGACACCGCACCTCTCGCCGCACAGCGCACCGCGCCGCCGGAGCCTGCACGGCTCCGTACTCGCCGCCCTGCTCACGGCGGTGGGCGTCTGCGCCGGGGACGCCGTCGCCCGCGTCTTCCCGTACGGGCCGCGTCACCGCAGCATCAACGACCTCGGCAACCAGTTCGTGCCCTTCCACGCGCAGCTGTGGGACCTCCTGCACGGCCGTGCGGAGGGCGGACTCCTGTTCAACTGGCGCTCCGGGTACGGCACGAGCTTCCTGCCGGATCTGGGGACCTACCTGGCCAGCCCGTTCGCCCTGCTGGTCGGGCTGTTCCCGCGCGCCGACACGGACCTCGCCGTGTACGTGGTCACCGTGCTCAAGACGATGGCCGCGGCGGCGGCGATGGCCTGGCTGCTGCGGACCCAGCGGCGCGGCCCGTGGTGGGCGGCGGGGCTGCTCGGGGCCTCGTACGCACTGTGCGGCTGGTCGGTGATCGAGGCCTCCTACAACCCGATGTGGCTGGACGGGCTGATCGCCTTCCCGCTGCTCTGCCTGACCGGCGAATGGGCGCTGCGCGGGCGCCGCCCGGTGCTCGGCGTGCTGGTCGTGGCCGTCTGCTGGACGGCGAACTTCTACACCGCCTACATGGCGACCCTGGGCGCCGCCCTGGTCGTGCTCGTACGAGTGGTACTGGCGCGGGAGGGCGTCCGGGAGCGCCTCGCCGTGGTCGGGCGGGCGGCCGGGACGACCGTGCTGGGGATCGCGCTCGCGGCTCCGGTGCTGCTCCCGCTGTTCCTCAGCTCCGGGCAGGCCTACCCGGGGTGGGTGAAGGAGTTCCGGCCGGTGTCCTGGGCCGACCTGTTCGCGCGGCTGCTGCCGGCGACTTATTCCTTCTCCTCCCCCGCCGTCTTCGTCGGGACCGGCACGCTGCTGCTGGTGGCAGCGCTGCCCTTCCACCGGGCCGTGCCCGCGCGGACCCGGCTGTGCTGGGCGGGGCTGACGGCGGCCGTGGCGCTGTCCCTCCAGTGGGCGCCGACGCACCTGGCCTGGCACCTCTTCGCCACCCCGAACGGAAGCCCGTACCGGCAGACCTTCGTGCTGGCCGGCGTCGCCGTGATCGCCGCCTGGGCCGGGCTCGCGGCCGGGCTGCCGGGGCTCCGGGCGCTGGCCGCCGGGGCCGGGCTGCTGACGGCGGCGGCCCTGTGGGCGAGCGACAGCCCCCTGACGACGCGCCTCGGGTACGTGCTGTTCGGCGGCGGGCTGGCGCTGGCGGGCGTCGCCTGGTGGGCGCTGCGCCACCGCCGCCTGGTCCTCCCGGCGGCGGCCCTGCTCGCGGCGGTGCTCGCCGGTCAGGCCGCCGCGACCACCGCCTACGGCCACAAGGGCAAGCTCGGCGGCCTCGACGACTACCCGTCCTGGGGCCCGGCCCACACCGCGCGCGCCGAGGCCCTGGCGGGGGCCGAGGGCTGGCCCGCGTACCGCACCGACCCGAGCCGGCCGGCGCTGACGGGCAACGACCCGATGCTGCTGGGCGGGGAGGGCGGCGCCTACTACAGCAGCCACACCCCGGCGGTGTTCACGAACACGATGGTGGCCCTGGGGGCCGGCTGGACCTCGCGCGGGCGCAACGTGCAGAGCATCGACAGTCCGGTGACGGACGCCGTCTTCGCGGTCGGCGCCCGCCTCCAACCCGACGGCTCGATCCGGCGCGCGGAGGTCCCCCCGCTGGTGACGACCCGCCCGCCGGGAGCGCCCCTCTCCTACGGGGACTCGCCCTTCGCCAACCAGGAGCTGCTGCTGGGCGCGAAGGTGTACGAGGATCCGCGGGCGCCCGGGGTCTGCCGCGCGGGCACGGAGGCGTACCTGTGGGCCCCGGAGTACAACGCGACGGCCCGCCTGGCCGACGGCCCCGCCTTCCGGCTGAACGGCAACGCGCCCCGCAACCGGGCGGCCGTCCAACCACTGGGCGTCTCCCGCGGGCCCTCCTCGGCGCTGGTCTTCGACTCGGCCCCGCCGCCCCGCTGGACCCTGTCCTGCCTGGACCGCGCGCGGCTCGACCCGGCGGTGGCCGCCCTGCGCGCCACGGCGGCGACCTCGGTTCGGGTCGGCTCCTCGGAGGTCCGGGCCACGCTGCCCGCGGGCGCCACGGGCACGGCGGTGCTCTCCGTCCCGGCGATCGCGGGCTGGACCTGCAACGACCGCCCGGCCTCGACCCACTTGGGCCTGGTCGCGGTCCCGTTGGACGGCCGCACCACCACCGTCACCTGTTCCTTCCGACCGCCGGGCCTGCTCCCGGGCGCGGCGGTGGCGGGCGCGGCCCTGCTGGTCCTGGCCGCCCTGCGGTGGCGCTCGCGGCGGCGCGGGCGCGCCGGGCGCGCGACGGGCGGATCAGCCTCGGAGCCGGGTCAGCGCACCTGACCCAGCCACTGCAGGGTCCGGCGCACCTCGGCGGGGAAGGGGTGGGCCGGGCCGTGCAGGCGTTCCGCGTCGAAGAGCAGTCGGGCCAGGGTGCCGTGGGCCGACTGGCGGTCGCCGAGGGAGAGCTGCAGGTGCGCTATCCGGCGGCGGATCTCCAGGGGCAGGCCCGGGTCCGGGTTGGCGTAGTGGTTCTCGAAGAGCGGGAGCAGTGAGCGGTATTCCGCCAGGGCGGCGGCAGGTTCCCCGAGTTGCTCCAGGCACTGGGCCGAGTCGTAGCGGAAGCGCAGGGCCTGCGGGTCGCCGGCCGGGAACTCGTCGGCGAGGCGACGCAGTTCGGGCAGGGCGCGACGGTACTGACCGTCGCCCATCAGCGTGGCGGCGTACTGCTTGCGCAGGGAGCGGACCACCGGGGAGTGCTCCCCGTGCTCGGCGGCGGCCGCCGGGAGGATGCCGCCGAGGATGTCCACGGCCTGGGTGAGCATCCCCTGGTCGAGGAGGCGACGGGCCTGGTCCACGGCGCCCGGGATGTCCGGCTTCGCGGGGGCCGTCGGCGGCGCGCTCGGCCGGGGCGGGGCGCCCGGAACCGACGGGACCGCGGGGACGCCCGGGAACGCCGGCCCCGGGATCGCGGTGACGGCCGCCGCCCGGTCGGGCCAGGGGGCCTGGGGCCGCAGGAACGGGCGGGTCGGGTCGAGCGGGCCGGTCGGGGCGGCGCTGCCGCGGGCGGGCAGCAGCGGGGTGAGGGCCTCGTAGACCTCCTGCGCGGAACCGGGGCGGTCCTGCGGGTCCTTGGCGAGGAGGCGGAGCAGGATCGCCTCCAGCTCCTCCGGGACCTCCGGGCGCAGCCCGCGCACCGGCTGCGGGGGCTCGTAGAGGTGGCGGTGCAGGACGCCGAGGGCGGTGGACCCGGCGAAGGGGACGTTGCCGCTGAGGAGTTCGTACAGCAGCACGCCGAGCGCGTAGAGGTCGGTGTACGGGCCCACCGCGCCGCCCATGGCCTGTTCGGGGGCCATGTAGGCGGGGCTGCCGATGGGCGAGCCGGTGCTGGTGAGGCGGGTGGTGTCGGTGTCCATCACCGAGGCCACGCCGAGGTCCAGGACGAGCACGGTGCCGTCCGGACGGATCATCACGTTGCGGGGCTTCAGGTCCCGGTGGACGATCGGCACCGCGTGCACGGCCGACAGCACCGAGCACAACTGCGCGACGACCGAGACCGCCCACGGCCAGGGGTAGGGATCGTGCTCGGCGAGGTGGTCGGCGAGGTCCGAGCCCTCGACGTACCCCATGACCAGGTAGAGCTCGTCGCCGTCGCTGCCCGCGTCGTGCACGGTGACCAGCCCGGGGTGGTCGACCTGGGCCGTGACCCGGCACTCGCGCACGAAGCGGCGGCGCAGCTCCTCGGCGACGGTGCCGGGGCCCGCCACCTTGTCGGGGCGCAGCAGTTTCACCGCGACGCGCCGGTCGAGGCGCCGGTCGTAGGCCGTCCAGACCTGGCCCATGCCGCCCTGGCCGAGGATGGTGGCGAGCTGGTAGCGGTCGCCGATGAGCCGGTCGGTCACTGGTGGGGGTCCTGGAACGGGCTCGGGGTCTGGTTCGGGTCCTGCTGCTTGCGCAGCAGCTCGCTGAGCTCGTCGAGCTCGGCGCGCACCTGCCCGATGCGCGGGGCGGCGGGCGCCTGCGGGGGTGCCTGCGGCGGTACCTGCATCTGGCCCGGTACGGGCGTGGGCGCCTGGGACGGGTATCCGTACGAGGGCGTGGTCTGCTGCGTCGCGGCGTACGGGGCCGGCTGCGCCGGGTACCAGTGCGCGGCGGCCGCGACGGCCGCCTTCACCTCGTGGTGGCGGATGTCCATGGTGAGGAAGTAGACGCAGCTCGCGAAAGCGGTGATGAGGATGCCGGCGAGCGCCGTGTTGCCCTGCCAGCCGTCGTCCGTGGGCGTCTTGTCGAGCTCGATCAGCACGACCCACAGGACGCACAGCGCGATCGAGGTCCCCATCAGCACCCAGTCCCGGGTCCTGCGGGTCAGCAGCGCGAGCCGCAGCATCGAGGCCCAGGCCAGGAAGCCGCAGCTCAGGACGGGGAGCAGCGTGAACAGCACGCGCAGTGCCACCACTCCCCCGGAGGTGGGCCGGGGGCCATGCTGCGGCGGGATGCCGGGGCCGTGCATCGATGCTCCTGACGGGCCGTGCGGAAAGGCTTGCGCCTCTGAGCGTATAAGCCTTTCCGGCCGTCGGTGAGTGGGTGTGCCCAACCGTTGCACGCTCGCAGCACACCCGTCCGCCGCTCCCGCTAGTCCGGGGCGACCGTGCCGTCCGACAGGCCGTCGTAGAGGCCCTGTACGAGCTGTTCGCCGAGCCGTCCCGCCAGCCGCAGGGCGTCCTCGAACTCGGCGAGCGCGCGGAACCGGGCCCCGTAGCCTCGCTGTTCGGCCAGCGGCTGCCGGGGCAGCCGGAGCCGGCGCACGTCGAGGCGGGTGGCGGTGGAGGCGTGGCTGCTGGCGCGGCGGGTGCCCGCGGTGCCGCGCAGGAATCCTGCCAGGAACCACGGGTCGAGCGCGGCCGGGTCGGGGCGCAGCAGCACGAGGCCCCGGCCGGGGACCGCGCCGGCGGTGTCCGCGGAGACCACGCGGGCGACGGAGGCGGCACCGACGACGGGGACGAGGACGTCACCGGGGGCGGTGAGCACGGGCTCGTCGGGGCCGGCCGCCAGGGTGCCGGAGGGGCCCGTTCCGGCGTAGACGTCCTGTTCGGTGAGGACGGGGGCGCTTCCGGCGCCGGCGCCGGTGCCGGTGTGCAGCTCCAGGGCTCCGGCGCGGGCGAGTTCCCCGATGGTGGTCAGCGGCGGCCGGGCCGCGGTCCCGGCGGGCGGGGCGGCGGGCGGCGGGGTGAGCCGGGCCGCCCGGCCGAGGGTCTCGGTGAGGTGCTCCCGTACGGCGGTCAGCTCGGCCGGGCCGCCGCCCGCGGCGGGCGGCGGCAGGTGCCGGGCCGGGGTGAGGTCCACGTCGTCGTCGAGGAGCTCGACGACGGGCACGACGCGGGTCGTGCCCGGCACTTCCTCCACCGTTCCGGTGCGGTCGTACGCGGCCCAGGCGGCCTCGACCGCGCCGTACTCGGCGGCCGAACCGTCGACGAGCAGCAGCCCCGACGGGGGCGCCGCCTGCGGGGCGGGCCTGCGCAGCACCCACAGGTGCAGGGGGATCCCGTACGGGGGCGCGGCGCCGGCCGGGAGCCCGACGACGGCCCGCAGCGCGCCGCGGCGCAGCAGGTCGGCGCGGATGCGGCGGCCGGAGCGGCGGGCGGCGACGGCGGGCGGCATGAGCAGGACGGCGGTGCCGCCTTCGCGCAGGTGGGCCAGGCAGTGCTGGACCCAGGCGAGTTCGGATTCGGTTCGGGCCGGGAAGCCGTACTCCCAGCGGGGGTCGTAGGCCAGTTCCTCGTGGCCCCAGTTGCGTTCGTTGAACGGGGGGTGGCAGAGCACGGCGTCGAAGGTCTCGCCCGCGAAGGCGTCGACGCGCAGGCTGTCGGCGGCGGCCGCGCGGACCGGGGCGGGTCCCCCCAGGGCCAGGCGCAGCGCGGTGAGGGCGGCGAGTTCGGGCGCGGAGTCCTGCGCGTACAGGACGGTCGCCCCGGGAACGGCCCGCAGCAGGGTGCCGGTGCCGCAGGCGGGGTCGAGCACGGTGCGGACCGCGGGGCCGGCGAGCGCGGCCATGAGCGAGGCGAGGCCGTCCGGGGTCAGGGTGTACTGGCGGGGGTTGGCGTCGAGGTGACGGCCGAGCAGGAACTCGAAGGCCTCGCGGGCGCCGAGTTCGGCGGCGAGTTCGGCGGCGGCCCGCAGCAGCGGCACGGTGGCGGGGGGCAGCGGGACCTCGTCGAGGGCGTGGCCGGCGCCGAGGCGGGCGCGGAGCACCTCGTCGAGGACGGGCCGCAGCAGGTCGGCCATGTGCTCGTCGGGGGCGGCGGCCAGCTTCAGCCACTCGGCGGGCCGTTCCCGTACGACGAGCAGCGCGCCGCCGGCCTTGACGAGTGCGGTGACCGCTCCGCCGGGGTGGGCGGCGATCTGCTGCCAGACCCGTTCGCGGAGCGGGACCTCGGCGAGCTTGCCCTGGGCGCGCAGCCACTGTTCGACCTCGGGGAGGGCGAAGGAGGGGCTGGTCTCGGTGCCGCCGACGGGCTTGGGGAAGTCGGCGTGGCGGCGGCGCCAGTTGCTGACGGCGGCCCGGCCGACGCCGGCGAGGCGGGCGACGTCGGCCGCGGTGACCTCCGCGGGGGCGGTCGCTGCGGGGGTGTGGGGGGCCTGGGGGGCGCCGATCTCCTCGGACATGTCGGGGAGCATACCCGGCCACGCAGAAGAGACTCATTCACAGCGTGAACTCAGATTCTCCGACGCATCCTGTTGACTCGGTTCACAGACATCTGCTGTGATCGGCACGTCACACGGTCGACTCGACCTAACCGGACCCTCCTGTTCCGGTTGGCCGCCCGCTGCCCTACCCTTCCCCCGCCCCACCTTCCCTGCCACGGAGAGTCCCCCCATGCGAACCACCCGCCTCCCGATCGCCACCGCCGCCCTCGCCTGCGCCGCCGCCCTCGGGCTGACCGGATGCTCCGCGTTCGGACCGACCGGACCGTTCCCCGACCTGACCGGCTCCCAGGTGGCCGACAAGTCCGTGACCGCCCTGCGCGGCACGACCTCGCTCACCGTCAGCGGAAACGTCTGGGAGGAGGGCAAGCAGACGCAGCTGAACATGCAGGTCAGCAAGAGCGGCGACTGCAAGGGCACGATCTCCACGCAGGACGGCTCCTTCGAGCTGATCCGCAACGGGGAGTTCGTGTTCATCAAGGCCGACGAGCCCTTCTACCGCGGCCAGATGAAGGACCTGCCCAAGGAGCAGGCGGACGCCGCGGTCAAGATGCTGGCGGGCCACTGGCTGAAGTCGAAGGCGACGGACGAGGACTCGAAGGAACTGGCCACCCTGTGCGACCTCGCCGAGCTGCTCAAGGAGTTCGACGACAGTCAGGGCGCCCAGAAGGGCAAGGTCACCACGATCGACGGCAAGGAGGCGCTCACCTTGACGACGAAGACCACCGACGGCACCGAGACCCTGCTGGTGGCCACCCAGGGCGAGCCGTACCTGCTCAAGGCGAGCAACACCGGCAAGGAGCCGGGGGAGATCTCCTTCAGCAAGTTCAACGAGCCGGTGCAGGCCGTCGCCCCGACCGGCAAGGATGTCATCGACGCCGACAAGCTGGGCTGAACATCCCCTCAACGGGCGAATCATCCGAAACCCGCGTAGACGGAAGGGCACGCCGAACAGGTCGACAAGGGCCGGCAGATGGCGGAAGACAAGCCGGGCATCGACGAGGACCCGTCGAAATAGCCGCCGGTGGAGGCCGGGGCCCGCCGGGGCCCGCCGCCCCCGGGCGGGCGGTGGCCCGGGTGGGGGGGGTGGACAAACCCCGCCAC